>JBNMGS010000036.1:0-9634 GCA_050872365.1 Lachnospira sp. | reverse complement strand
TGTGACTGGAATGTAACGCCCTCTTCCTTTATCTTACGAAGACCTGCAAGTGAAAACACCTGAAATCCACCGGAATCTGTAAGTATTGACTTATTCCAGTTCATAAACTTGTGAAGTCCACCAAGTTCCTTTATAAGCTTATCACCTGGCCTTACGTGAAGGTGATATGTGTTTGATAACTCTATCTGCGTTCCAATCTCCTGCAAATCTGTTGTAGCAACTGCACCTTTTATAGCTGCAACAGTTCCTACATTCATAAATACAGGTGTCTGGACAGTTCCATGAACTGTTGTGAATTCTGCTCTCTTGGCTCTGCCATCTGTTTTTAATATTTTATACATATTTTTTCTCTTTCTTATCTCTTCTATTCTATAACTTATTGTTCTGTAATTTATTACATTATAAATTATTCTTACACATAAGTGATATGAGGGTCAAAAGGCATTTCGCCCCTCATTTATGATTATAACCTCGAAATCCGCTAATTTACCAGCTTCGCATAGTAAATTACTACTTTCTATCTTTTTATAGAATCAGCTATTCTATCTTTCGTAGAAATCAACTATTCTGTCTATTCTTGATGTCATATTGCCTAATATCATATCTACAAGTGTCAACGCGGTCATAGCCTCAACAACCACTACTGCTCTTGGAACTATCATAGGATCGTGCCTTCCTTTTATAGATATGCTTATATCTTCTCCTGACTTATTAACTGTCTGCTGTGTTGATGCTATTGAAGGTGTTGGTTTAACTGCAGCCCTGAATATTATATCAGAGCCATCGCTCATACCTCCAAGCACACCGCCACTATGATTAGTTTTCTTAACAACCTTGCCATCTCTTACTGTAAAGCTGTCATTGTTGGTGCTTCCTGTACTATCAGCCGCTGCGAAGCCATCTCCTATTTCAAAACCCTTAACTGCACCTATTGACATAATCGCCTTTGCAAGATTAGCATCCAGCTTGTCAAATACAGGATCACCCACACCCGGCATCATACCTGTTACTACACACTCTATTATTCCACCAATAGAATCCTTTTCCTCAAGCTTCTTAGTTGCATATTCTTCCACCTTACAGGCAGCCTCTGCATCCGGCATATTAAAAGCATTCTCATCTCGTTCTTTAATATCGAACTTATCATAATCTATACTTATTCCACCTATCCTTGTTGCATACGCGCATACACTTATCTTAAGTGCCTCAAGCACTTTAATAGCAATTGCTCCTGCTGCCACCCTGCCTATAGTTTCTCTTCCAGAGCTTCTTCCACCACCTCTGTAATCTCTAAAGCCATACTTTTCATCAAATGTATAATCTGCATGTCCCGGTCTGTAATACTGGGCTATTTCCGAATAATCAGATGAACGCTGAGTTTTATTATACACAACCATTGATATAGGTGTTCCTGTCGTTTTACCTTCAAATACACCCGACAGTATACTCACCTTATCCTCTTCTTTTCTTGGTGTTGTGAACTTAGACTGTCCTGGTTTTCTTCTATCAAGGAACTTCTGAATATCCTCCTCACACAAAGGAATACCCGCAGGGCATCCATCAACAACCACGCCCAGTCCTTCCCCGTGTGATTCACCCCAAGTCATTATCTTAAAAACATTTCCAAATGTCGATCCTGCTGCCACTTTATCTTTCTCCTATCCTGTACTAATATTTTATTTATTCTATCTTCCACATTATTACATGTTAAAACAACCAGCAACATCTCCGCCAGTCATTTAATTTGACTTAATTTCTAACACATAAAAATCTGATATCATCTATAAAATAACACTCTATAGATAATATCAGATTTCTATTAATTATTCAAAACATTTTCAAGATTATTTCTGGCTTCATCCATAGCGGCCGCTGATTGAGCATCCATCTTTTCTGGCTTGGTCTTTAATATCAGCTTCTTTACAGCATTCATAGCTTCCTTGACAGCTTTCTTCTTAGGCTTATCCCATACTTTCTTATTCTGGCTGTACTCACCTTCTGCACGTCTTAATGTATTCTCTGCCTCTATACGTGAATTGCAGAACTCTTCATTCTGCTTATCCTGTGCGCCATACACCTCTGCTTCCCACTTGGCTCTTTCTATCTCTTCTTCTGACATATTAGAGCTTGAAGTTATCGTTATAGACTGTTCTCTTCCTGTTCCTAAATCCTTAGCCGATACATTCACTATGCCATTCGCATCTATGTCAAAGGTTACCTCTATCTGTGGCACACCTGCCATAGCTCTCTTAATACCGCTTAATCTGAAATTACCAAGAAGCTTGTTATCTCTTGTAAATCTTCTTTCTCCCTGGAACACCTTGATATCAACCGATGTCTGAAAATTCCCAGCTGTTGTGAATATCTGGCTGTGTCTTGTAGGTATAGTTGTATTTCGCTCTATAAGTCTGCTCGATATACCTCCAACAGTCTCTATAGAAAGTGATAATGGAGTCACATCCATAAGTATAATCTCAGAAGCTGCTGAACCTGGCTTGAGCTGGTTGCCAAGCTTTCCTCCCTGCACTGCTGCACCAAGTGCAACACATTCATCTGGATTGAGGTTTCTTGATGGCTCTTTACCCATAATCTGTCTTACCTTATCCTGAACTGCCGGAATTCTTGTTGAGCCACCAACAAGAAGCACCATACCTATATCATTCTTACTAAGTCCTGCATCATGAAGTGCATTTTCAACCGGTATAACTGTCTTATCTACAAGATCATCTGTAAGTTCATTAAACTTCTGTCTTGTAATATTCATGTCTATATGATGTGGTCCATCCTTAGCTACTGCTATAAATGGAAGATTAATATTAGCATTCATAGCTGATGAAAGCTCTTTCTTAGCCTTTTCAGCTTCTTCCCTTAATCTCTGCATAGCTGCCGGGTCTTTAGCAAGATTGATACCATCTGTTTCCTTGAATCTTGCAACAATATAATCAACAACACGCGAATCAAAATCATCACCACCAAGATGGTTATCTCCTGATGTTGCAAGAACTTCTATAACATTATCGCCTATATCAATAACAGATACATCAAATGTACCTCCACCAAGATCATACACAAGAACCTTCTGGGGATTACCATTGTCAAGTCCATATGCAAGTGCTGCACTTGTTGGCTCATTAATAATTCTAAGCACATTAAGTCCTGCTATCTTACCGGCATCCTTAGTTGCCTGTCTTTGTGCATCATTAAAGTATGCTGGTACAGTAATAACAGCATCTGTAACTTCTTCGCCGAGAAAATCTTCTGCATCTTTTTTCAGTTTCATAAGTATATATGCAGATATCTCCTGTGGCGTATATGCCTTACCATCTATCTTTTTCCTGTAGTCTGTTCCCATATGTCTCTTTATAGAGAATATGGTTCTGTCTGAATTAACCGATGCCTGTCTTCTTGCCGCATCTCCCACCAGTCTTTCCTTATTCTTAGTAAATGCAACAACTGATGGTGTAGTTCTATACCCTTCACTATTAGTAATAACTGTTGGCGAATCTCCTTCTATAACTGCCACGCAGCTATTAGTTGTACCAAGATCGATTCCAATTACCTTACTCATAACTCCTCCATAACTCACACTAAGAATAATAATAACATACATTCAGATATAAATAGGTCAAAGTTTCCTTAATATAAACATATTTATACATGACATTCATACGATAATTATTAGTGTATCATATTTATAGAGAATTACCATTAATAAAAGTGGAATTAATTAGAAAATTTATATAAACTATTCTTCATTATATTTAATTTAGTTACCATTCAAAATAACATACTCCTAAAACTATGACCGCTAAACATTGGCTCGTACCATTGTTTTATTACCATTCAAAATAACATACTCCTAAAACCGCTGGTGCAAGTTATGATACCGATTTTATAGTTTTATTACCATTCAAAATAACATACTCCTAAAACGCTGCGATAGCTGCAAGTAAACTTGTGCGCGTTTTATTACCATTCAAAATAACATACTCCTAAAACGCACCAGACATCGTTTCTGTAACCGCATCAGTTTTATTACCATTCAAAATAACATACTCCTAAAACATATCGAGTTCCTTGTAATCAACAATCTCAGTTTTATTACCATTCAAAATAACATACTCCTAAAACCTCAAACAAAGTTTTTCAGGTGTTAGCAACACACCTGTATTTTGAACAGTAACATTTTTATTTATTATACAACACTATTTCATCATAATCACTATCAATATACAATATTTTTTCATTTTCAAGCGGTTCTATTTCTTCGCCTGTTTCTATAAGCAATACATTAACCTTTTTGTATATAGCATATTTATATACTTCTTCTAATTCATCATCACTTAGATATAATTTAAGATTAACAAATATTAATAATTTTGCGACCGAAAGATATTCAACAACATCTATCAATGAAAATATCGTATCTATTATTTTCCCTTTATTATTCGTTATCTTAAGCCCTAATAATTTCAAATACTCTTGTATCCCGATACTTTCCTTATAATTGAATTCAAACGGAAATTCATTGAATACATCTAATACATTTAGCTGTAATTTTTGAAAAATAGTCTGAAACTCTGACATCCTTTCAAATTCCTGCTTATATATTTTCTCTATTCTATTATATAAAGCACTCTGTATTTTCTTTTGATTAAAATCAATATTAAATACATCAATAAACATCAATACTTCTTTTTCAATCTTAATCTCGGTATCATTATCTAATATAATTATACGTTCTTTAGTATCCTCAATATTGTTGATATTATCATTAAGGCTGTTTATGACATTTGTAAATAATTTTTTATCCTGAATTTGAAGTACATTAATATATTCTTCTGTAAATGTTATACCATTTTCCAACGAAAATATTTTCATTATCATATAATAATCAACCTTTCCTCTCCATCAACAATATTTTCCTGTTCACCACCTGACACATATTCAATTCCACTAAACTGTTTTTCAGTTATAACAAGCATTTCTACCAAGCCTTCCTGTGGTTTATTCTTTCTTATCTTATTCTTCATAAGATTAACCATAGTTCCATTTAGAACAAGCTTTGTATACACAGATTCCTGCATCATAATAAATCCCTCTTGAACAAGAAACTGCCGGAATTTTCTATAGTCATGTCTGTTTTTATCCGTTAATGTGGGCAAATCAAAGAACACCATTACTCTCATAAATCTGCTAATCATTCAAATTGATATATCATTGATGTAATAAAACTTTTCTGTTCTATCGCACCAAACATTTTATCAAGATATACCTGAATAGCATTTGTAACATAATATTCTCGCCCACAATAATTAATCCGCCTATTCAGAACATTTACAAGTTTCATCTTATAGTCAGAATCAAACGTTTTATCAATATTATTAAATACAATTTCATCCACCAAAACTCTGAACGGTTCCATTAAATCACAGGAGAGATTATAAGGATTGTATTCATTAGTATGTTTTATACCTAACTGTGTTAAATATCCGTCTGACACTATCTCTTTATTAAAATTCGATAGTAGAATTCCATAGCCATAATTTAATGCCGCATTAATTGAATTGACATCATCTCTTGAAAATTCTTTGCCAAACAAACTGTTAAAATATACTTTAGCCGCGTGTGCTTCTCTGCTTGTCATATCAAATGGCTCTATTTCTTCTGCATACTGCATTAACTTAATATTAGTTTCAAATCCATATTTAGAAAGCATTTCTGCCTGATTTAATATTTTCTGTTTCACAATATATGTCCATATTTCCTTGGCATACTCCACATCCCACTGCATTTGTTTACGAATTTTCTTGCTGGAATTATATGTTCCATAATATGGCATCAACTCACTACAGGGATTTCTTTTCTCATCGCAAAATATTACTTTTATCTTTCTTTTAACAAACTCACATAATAGATAAGATGTCATTGACACCTGAGTAGAATCAATTATAACTGTATTAATTTCACTCAGGTGTACCATCTTAACATCTTCACCCCGCGCTATCATATACCCATTCTTATAACTTAACTTAGCGTGACTTTGTACTACTATCGTCCTCCAGCTCAAATGTTGTTCTCCTCTCGTATAAACCCGTAACTGACTTATCTACAAGTGTAATCTTTTTACCAACTTTCTCCTTGCTCTTTCGCCCCATTCTATTAGACAATCCTGTTGCATATTTTCCTAAGTCTGGATATCTGGAGTCTGGTTGAACAAGCTTAATCATTTCTGCTATAAATTCTTTTTTATTCTTTACATCAAGTTTATCGAATGAATTATTTTCCTGTATCCTAACCGCTTCTTTAGAAAAGCCTTTGTATTCATCTTTAATTTTAGTTATAAGCAAATTATATAGTTCTACCAACTGCTCATCTAATAACTCTGTCTGAATATACTGCCATTTATCATTTTTACCATACGTAATATAATTCAGCAGCCTATTATATCGCTGATTAGCCCCACCAAGTACAAACTGTTTTGAATTAATCACCTCTGTCGCACCAACAAGATAATATTCCTCTCCATTTTCTCCTATTATCATCTGGTATTTTGGAACTTTATTTCGTAATATTTCAACATCTGCAACACTATTTTTATTAGCTTCATTTAGAGTGTCACACACATAATCATAAAGATTAATATTCTTATTTTTAATACCTCTTGCAATATATACAGGTATTTCAACGAATTCCATATGATACTCTTTTTTAACACTCTTCTTCAGCGCCTTTTCGATACAATATTTTACAAGTACAAAATAAGCTTTTTCACCACCTTTATATCCTCCGTACTTTCTTGTATCAAGTTCTTTAAGATTATTAGCACCACGCATATTATTGCCCTGTTTTAAAGTTACAAGCTTGCTGCCTTCTTTATCCTCTCTTGGATATTTAGTTTCACTATAAAATGCTCCTGTATTTTCTTCTACCTTTTTAGATATAATAACATCTCTATAACAGAATATTTTTCTCATATAGGCTATAATATCTTGACCATGCCAGTCTGCTTCCTTATTATTACTGCTGAATTTACCAAGCGTTGCGAACCAGTTTACTCCTCTATTATTCTTTGCATTTTCATAATATTTCCCCCATATCTTTCTATATTGGGAATAATTAAGCTCTTTCTGCAAACGTGGATAATTCTTCTGTATATACAATCCTATGATATTAGCAAGATATGCATCGTGTGCGTGATGATAATCATTCATATCTCTGTTTTTATAGAACATACAATTATCCTTATTTTCTTCCCAGAATCCATTATTATCTTTTTTCTCATATGTAAGCATTTTCCTGACACTTGTGCTTAAACTAGCCTTTACTTCTATTACATCAATCTGTTCATTATAATAATCAAGTATAAGATTGGCTACAGACTTTACAATCTGTCTTGTTTCTACAAGCTGTCTGTTAATAAATCCTTTCGTCAGTATGTCATCAACATTATTTTTCTGAAGATTATTAAATTTCTTCTCTGATATTAACCCAGCTTTTTTCAGGTTCTTCCAGTAATCTATCATCTTACTATCAGAAAATGATTGTGGAAATGCTTCTTTTACTATCTTATTACCTTTATTCTGATTTTCTCTCTTTAATACTAATGCCTTATTATCCAGACTATCATCGTCAGATAATGAATATGGAATTATATGGTCTATCTCAAGATTTTCCGGTTCATCAAGATTTAACTCTTTACCTGTATACAAAGATTTCCCATTCTGCATAAAGTAAAGATACACCTTTTCTTCATCTAAACGCTTTTCATATTGTTTTAATTCCTTGTATACATTTTCATTATACTCATCAATTACTTCCTCTTTTAATTTCTTAAGTGCCTTATCAATTGCTCTTTTTCTTGAATCAGTTCTTTTATTCTTAGCCTTAGGGTCATCCTCCCTTGCAAATTCAATATATATCTGCTGTGGTTTTTCGCCCATATATTCAATTATCTCTTCAATCACCTTCATTGTCTGCCATATACCACGCTTATTAGCTGGTGATGTATGCATATCCTGTATAACATCTAATAAATCTTTTGTTCCATCATATCTAGGTCGGTTATCATCTATTATCTGCTTTATCTTCTCATCTTTATTAATAATCTGCATAAAATTAGGACAATAATCGCAATATTCAAATCGTTCGTCAGCATCTTCAAGCATTTCAATAATAGTTGTTCCCATATCACCTTTTATGCCATTTAACAGCTTAGCAGAATAACGCCCCCAGCCCTTGAATTTTAACTTTAATATCTTCTTTAACTGTTCAGCACTAAGACTGTCTGCATACTGCTTATTTATTTTTCTTTTAACTATATCTTTATCCTCAAATACCGTAAGCCAGTATATTATCTCTTCTATCATTTTTTCATTTTGTTCATCTATATGTCCTAGTATACGTCTGAACTTATTATAACTGCTTAGAGTGCAGGCAAAGCCATCATCGCTCTGGTATCCTGTAACATCATATCCTTTGCCATTAACCTTGACATAATTAACTTTATTAAGATATTCTTTAAAATCTTTATCGCTTACCTTAACCCTTCCCTTACCAATAAATAAATCATTTATTATAGCTTTTCTGTCTTCTTTACTAAGCTTCTTGTCATCTATTTTTATCTGTGATAACTCCTCTAATAACATATATTTCTGATACAACAATGACTCCTTTGGAAGCACTTTTTCATCAGGAAGATATGTACAATAATTAGTCATCCTTGTAATAAAATCTTCTGCCGTAACATCTATATCTACAACATCTTTAACATTCCAAGGATACACCTTTTCATTTTCTTTCCCTGCTCTTTTCGTCATCCACGCAAAATTACGATTTCCATTGCTATTATTATTAAGCGGTCCTACATAATAAGGAATTTTTGATGAAAGCATTTTAAGTAACAGTTCTTTATTATCCCTTAATTCTTTGTAGTATACTCCCTGCTGTGTCAATATCTTATCCATTTCCATTAAATTTAACTGATATGGTATTGCTGAATTATCAACATTATTTATCTTCTCAAGAAATGTTTCCTGTTCCATTTCTACCAAAATCTTCTTATAAACTTCATCATCTGCCGCCCTCTCACCTAATTTTTCCTTTATGCTTTCATAAAGCTGTTGTTTTGCATTAGATTTCTTGTTTGTTTCATTACTCAGCCTTTTTATTCCTTTTATGTAATTGGCATAATTAACTATATATTTACCATCCTCATCTTTTTCGTGATGAAAAAAGTCATTATATTCATCCTGACTTGTATACTTATGAAACAATTCTTTTAATGCTGTAAGCTGTTCTCCGTGTTTTTTATATTTATCTACCATAGCATATGAAAGATACTTACTATCACCCAATATACTGTGAAGCACCTTCCACGAATATATCTTTTTCAGCGTTTCAACTATATAATATTTCTCTCCAAGTGTATCACTTAACTTTTCCTCCTGCTCATCATATTTGGCATCTGCAAATTTAACTTTTAACACCTTACCATTTTCATCCGTTAAATTGTTATCATTAACAATAATCCCTACATTAAATTCATAACCAAGAACTGCTGCTGCAAGTTCTTTTGAATATTTATTATCATAACCAGCTTTGATAAATGTATCTGTTATATCTTCTTTTTTAT
>JBNMGS010000035.1:0-9639 GCA_050872365.1 Lachnospira sp. | reverse complement strand
CTTTGAATCATATCATATCTAAATGATTCTTTCAACTAAAATAATAACTATCCCTGCTGTTTCTGCTTTTCAATTTTCTCAGCCAAATCATTAAGATATTCCCAGCGTTCCATCTTCTTCTCAAGCTGCTTCTCCATCTCTTCCTTTTCCTTAGTAAGCTCTGCAAGCTTAGAATATGAAGTTGCATTCTTAGCAATCTCATCATCAAGTTCTGAAACTCTGTTTTCCAGCTTCTCTATATCATCATCAATAGTCTCATATTCCTTCTGTTCCATGTATGTGAACTTAAGCTTATCCTCATGGCTGTTATATGCTTTCTTCACCTGTCCTGCTGCCTTGGATTTTGACACATCAGATGTTCCATTCAATGACACATTATATATAGAAGAAACACATTTTTCTTTGTAATCTGAATAGCCTCCTTCATACTGTGTAAGGTGTCCTCCCGCTTCAAACGCAAATATTCTGTCAACCGTTCTGTCAAGGAAATACCTGTCATGTGAAACTGTTATGATAATCCCTGCAAAACCATCAAGATAATCTTCAAGCACCTCAAGTGTTTCTATATCGAGATCATTGGTAGGCTCATCAAGAATAAGCACATTTGGCGCACTCATAAGAACACTTAAAAGATACAGCCTTCTCTTCTCCCCACCTGACAGCTTCCTTATAGGAGTCCACTGCTGCTTAGGTGAAAAAAGAAACTTTTCACACATCTGACTGGCTGTTGCCTTGCCATCTACTGTCTGCACATATTCACCTATGCTTCTTACAAACTCAAGTACTGTCTGATTCTCATCCAGTGGCTCATTTTCCTGCATAAAATAACCTATGTGCACTGTATCGCCTATCTCAACGCTTCCACTATCCGGCTGTACCTGCCCGGTTATTATCTTCATAAGTGTTGACTTGCCACAGCCATTGCTTCCTATTATGCCTATACGGTCATCTCTTAAAAAAATGTATGAGAAATCATTAATATAAGTATGACCGTCATATGACTTTGTTATATTGTTAAGTTCTATCGTCTTCTTCCCAAGACGTCTGCTCACAGAACTCATATCCATAAGGCTCTTGTCAAACTTAGCTCTCGCCTCACGTGATGCCTCTTTCATATCCTCAAAACGGTCAATACGTGCCTGCTGTTTTGTTGAACGTGCCTGACAGCCTCTTCTTATCCATTCAAGCTCTCTTCTTAATGTATTCTGCCTTTTTGCCTCTGTAGCTCTTTCCATCTGTTCTCTTTCAGTCTTTAACTCAAGAAAACCCGAATAGTTAGAATCATAGCTATATAAAGAAGCATGGTCTATCTCTACAATTTTATTGGTTACATTATCAAGGAAATATCTGTCATGCGTAACCATCAGAAGTTCACCTTTAAAAGATTTTATATACTGTTCAAGCCACACAACCATATCGTTATCAAGATGATTAGTAGGTTCGTCAAGTATAAGAACTTCTGTTGGTTCAACAAGTGCCTTTGCAAGCGCGACCCGCTTCTTCTGTCCACCTGAAAGCATATCCATTGAAGCATCAAATGTTCCTATCCCCAGTTTGTTAAGAATCTCTTTCGCCTCTGCCTCACTGGCGTTGTTTTTCCCCCTCAGTACATATGAAAGAACCGTCTCGTCCTTCACATGGTCAGGCGACTGTGCAAGATATGTGACTGTAACATTTCTCCCTTTTATAATGTTTCCTTCATCCGGTTCTTCAACTCCTGCTATTATCTTAAGCAATGTTGACTTTCCAGTACCATTTACACCTATAACACCAACCTTGTCGCCCTTGTTTATTCCGAGTGTCACCTTATCCAGAAGCACCTTCTCGCCAAATGTTTTGCTCACTTTTTCTACATTTAATATATTCACAGCTTTAACCTTTCTTATTCATTATTATCACTTACTACTTCATCCAGCTTATACAGTTCTTTCATCTTAGCAGCAAGCTCCGGCTTTTCTTTCTCAAGTTTACTTATATGTTCCATTCTGCGCTCCATCATGTGATTATAAGCATCTGGATTATTCTCCTTAAAATGAAGCATAACCTCTCTTCTATGCTGCCTTAAATGTGCAAGCGCATCCGGATTTAGCTTTGCAATCTTTGCCTCGAGCCTTAATCTACGCTCTTCTATTCTTTCCTCAAGTTCTTCTGCATTACTGTTATTCTGTGCAAGTTCTGATAAATGCATCTCAACTCTCTCAAGAAGTTCATCTTCATCAAACAGACCTATACGTCCCCATGTGTTCTTACTTTCTGCCTCCGTGAGTACATTATCTGATATATGCTCACTATTTTCATCCATATGAGTAATATCATCTGTCATCTGTACCGCAAACTTATCAAGCCATTCAGATGCATCATCACCAAATGCCCACTCTATCTCAGCAAGTCTTTCGTTATCCTCTATGAAATCCTTATGTATCTCTGTCTGTTCAGGTGTACCTGCAAGCGGATAAGGTCTGTCAACACCGGCATCTCTTAATGCAAGTGATATAGTTCTTCGTGTAACACCCTCTTCTACAAGACATCCGGCACCAAGCTTTCTTAACTGATCATTAACATTACCAACATGCTCTGTTATATAAAAGCGTATACCTTTATCTTTTAAAAGCTTATTGAACGAAACAAGCCTGTCTGCCGCAGTTATATCTATGCTTCCGATACCGCTTGCATCAACTATTACAATCCTTGTATCATCTTTTACCGCATTTTCTATATCCTGCAAAAATGTAGACACATTTGCGAAGAAAAGATTACCACTGAATCTGTACAAAACAACATGCTCTATCTCAAGCGCATTCCTGTTGCGGTTAAGATTGTAAAAACCCTCGTGACCCGGTATGCATCCAAGAAATGCTCTTGGTGGAACAACTGCTCTTATAATAACCGCTATAAATGAAAGAATAACACCTGTTATTACTCCATATATTGTTCCAAACAAAAGCACGCCAAACATAGCCGCGAGAAATATGAAAAATTCAGCCCTGTTAACCTTTCTCAGCTTATCTGCAAGCTTATACTCCACTATACCTATAAGCGCTGCCACAACGATACCGGTAAGTATAGGTACTGGCAAATATTCAAGAAGCGGCGTTGCAAATAAAACAACAACAAGCATAGTTACTGCTGCCGTTAGCGACATAAGCTGTGACTTACAGCCAAACTGGTCCGCAATACCAGTTCTTGACACACTACCGTTAAGTGGACAACTGCCCGAAACTGCTGATGCCACATTTGCAAGCGAATATGCAAGAACCTCCCTGTTGTTATCAACCTTATAACCATATCTATTCGCATAATTGTTCGTTGCAAGCAAAGTCTGTGCCATAATAACAAGTGCACAGGTAAGTCCAAGAACAACTATCTCTGATGTATTATTGCGGAGTAATGTAACATCCGGAATCAAAAGCTTTGGAAATCCTGCATCTACATGCGGAAGAAGCTTAACACCAAACCTGTCTATATGTAAAAATGCTGTTGCCATAGCACCAAGCACCATAAGCACTACTGACATTGGAAACTTCGGCATATATTTCTTGCATACAAGAATAATCACAACCGTTCCAAAACCCAGAACCGCTGATAAAACATTAAAGTACTGCAGCTGGTCTGATATATGTAAAAGAAGTTCTATAAGCTCGCCTGTACCTGCCGCGCCTCCAAACAGCTTAGGCACCTGCATGAGTATAATAGTGATTCCTATTCCGCTTATAAAACCACCCATAACAGGAGTTGATATATAATTTACTATTCTTCCTGCTTTTATAAGACTGAATACCAAAAGCCATGCCGCAACTACAAGCGTTATAACCGGCACAAGCCTCATTGCTTCGTCTGACCCCGTTGTTATACCAAGTGTGGCCAGCGTTCCACCGACAAGCACCGCAGGTGTAGCATCTACACCAAACACAAACTGCGGCGAACTTGTTGTAAGTGCGTACACAAGTACAGGAAGTAATGAACCATATAGTCCATATGCCGCTGGCAGACCTGCTATCTGTGCATATCCCATAGATATAGGAATAGATACAAGTGCTACTATAATACCAGCTATAATATCATTCTTTGCTGTCTTAAAAGATATATTTTTCAAATGTGTATTCCCCTTCCTTCATTCATGCTATCTTATCCGTTATATGTTACAGTAAATATATGGATTTTTCAATAAAATTTATCTTAACAATATATCACTGTCCTGAACTATATACATCGATTTTTCGACTGTATTTGAACAATAATAATGTATAAATAAATATACCTGAATAACTCTGACATGCACAACTCTGACATGCACAACTGCGACATGCTTAACTCTGACATGTATAACTCTGATAAAAACATTTCCTTGCCCTTATCATATAGATTGTTATATACTTATATAGATATGATGTAAGAATGGCGTGAATTGCGAAACAATGGAGCAATCCTGATTCATCAGTGAGCAATAAAGTCAATTTTGACACTTTCATCATAATAATATAATAAATAAATCAATATCTATAATCAGATATAACTATATAAAAGAAAGGATTACATAATATATGTTTATTGCAGATAACTGGAAAGACTATGAAGTTATAGATACATCTTGTGGCGAAAAGCTTGAACGATGGGGAGATTATATCCTTGTACGTCCAGACCCACAGGTTATATGGGATACACCTAAGAATGATAAAAGATGGAAACATATGAACGGTCACTATCATAGAAGCTCTAAAGGTGGCGGTGAATGGGAGTTCTTTGACCTTCCACAGAGCTGGACTATCAACTATCAGAGTCCTTCTCTTGACATGCCTCTTACATTTAACTTAAAGCCTTTCAGCTTCAAGCACACAGGTATATTTCCTGAACAGGCTGCTAACTGGGACTGGTTTTCTGGCATAATAAAAAAGGCTAAAGAAGAGAATTCTGAAAGACAGATAAAAGTTCTCAATCTTTTTGCATATACTGGTGGCGCAACTCTCGCTTGTGCCGCAGCTGGAGCTCATGTAACACATGTTGATGCATCCAAAGGTATCATAGCATGGGCTAAGGAAAACGCTACATCATCAGGTCTTATTGACAAGCCTATCCGCTGGATAGTTGATGATTGTGTTAAGTTTGTTGAGAGAGAAATAAGACGTGGCAATCACTATGATGCCATCATTATGGACCCACCTTCATATGGAAGAGGACCTAAGGGAGAAATATGGAAAATAGAAGAAGCTATACATCCACTTGTGAAGTTATGTGCAAAGCTTCTTTCAGACAAGCCATTATTCTTCCTTATCAATTCATATACAACAGGACTCCAGCCAGCAGTTCTTACATATATGTTAAGCACAGAACTTAAAGACTTTGACGGCTACTGTAGTTCAAACGAAGTCGGACTTCCTGTATCATCTAACGGACTTGTTCTTCCTTGCGGGGCTTCTGGAAGATGGTGTAATTCGGAATACTAATTGATATGTGCATATTTCATTTGTTTTATGTGCATGTGCTTATCTGAATATTATATTGACAAACAAAAGCTGGGAATACATTATAACAACAAATGTTTATTATAATATATTCCCCTTTTTATTGTATCTTATATATGTCTTTTAACTGTATCTATCCAATTATATCCGCCAGACATCGCACTACTGCAGCAGCTGCACTTTGCAATATAATTATCATTGCAGCTTAAAAATGACTAATTTAAAAATCTATTAAATATCTTAAAGCACCTATAAATTATATATTTTCTTTCATCATTTTTTCCTTCTCAATCAGTTCATCCATCAGTCTGGCATAGTCCTTCGCATCTACCGGAAGTTTGACCTGAATACCTTTACATGCCGAATAATACGCTCCTGCACATAACATCAGGGAATTAATACCTTCCTCTCCCTTCGCAACAAGATATGACTCATCATGTTCTAATGAAGCTCTGGCAAATCTTTCAAGTAACTCTATATATGGCTCAGGTGTCTTAGGAAACTCTATTGTCTCCTTAGTATATTGCATATTTTCCCTGGAATTGACTGTTTCTGTTTTTATATACTCTTCTACATCCTGATGTCTTGTTATAGTAAGTTCATTATCTTCCAGCAATATTCTAGCTTTTGTTCCTATTATCTCCAGTCTTTCTTCATGACATGCTTCTCCCGTTGTAAGTACAAAAGAAGCTGTCATGCCATTGTCATAATCCATAATAATAGTATCTTCATCATCCACAGCAAAATCATTATATTTGCCAAATGGAATAAGTGCAAACATTCTCTGTGGCATACCAAAAAGATACTGGAACATATCTAATATATGCTGTCCCTGATTAATAAGTGCACCTCCGCCTTCACCAGCAAAGCTGCTTCTCCATGTACCGGAATGATGATAATGAGAAGTTCTTAAATATCTTGAATTAATAAGATTTACACGTCTTAATTTTCCCAGCTCGCCTGATTCAATCATGCTCTTGATTTTCATATATTTAGGATACAATCTCTGATGAAATACCATACCATATATTTTACCGCTCTTTTGGGCTGCCTCATTCATAGCAAGTGCTTCACCTATATCTGCAGCTGCCGGTTTATCACACAAAACATCTTTTCCAAGTGCGAATGCCTGCAATGCCAGCTTAGCATGTGTTTTATGGGGAGTTGCTATAATAACTGCGTCAAATAGTGAATCTACTTTTTCTGCTTCAAACATCTCATCCGCACTTCTGAATATTCTCACGTGGTCACCATCAGTATTTACAAGAGTCTCTCCCCATTCCATAAGCTCATCTCTTCTTATAACAACTGCTGTCAGCTTCATATTGTATACTTCACCTGATATAATCATCTGCGCATATTTCTTTCCCATATTTCCGACACCTATCAGAGCTGCTCTTAACATTTTGTTCTGCATATTATTCATGGTTCCTTTCTTATTTATTTGGCAATCCATTTTTTATTTTCTATTATATGCTACGTCCTATTTACATTTCATTTTACTATTTATATTTACAACTTTCATTTATCATCTTGCATACTTTTTATTTATCATTTTTACTTTTCATAAATGCAATCCATATATATACATTTTTTCTTAAATATCTATCTTCTATATACAACTACTAACTTTGTCACCTGTCCTAATTGCTTCATCAAGTAATATAGCCGCATATGCATCTGCCAATGCATCTTCCATACTATATGGTGCTTCTGCCTCTCCCCTGTTATACTTTGCAGTACTTATCATAAGACTTGCTATTGCTGTCTCATCTTCCGACAGATTTCTTATTCCCAGCTCTGGTTCATATAATATATTCTCTCCACATGATATTTTTTCTACCTCATGAACAACTGACAGATTAGGATTAATATCGTCTGTTTGTTTTATTCGTATCTTTGTATCTAACTTTTTGACTTGTCCTTCGTTTCTATCATCAAGATAATACAGTGTATCATTAATAAGTTCCCCTCTGACCCCCTGCACCTTTATCATGTTTTTCCTAATAGGTGATCTGTACTGTTCAGAGTCAAAATCATACCATGCCACCTTACCGCTTTCAAACTCAAATGTTGCTACGCATCTTTTTTTAGAAGCTATTCTACCATCTGTATATTTATCATATCTTGTAAGTGTCTGAGTTGTCGGAAATTCATACATTTTACCTGACACAGTGTAGTTTTCATCAGGTTGTATGCCAAGATATGCTCTTATAAGACTAAAACCATGATATTCATGTGCAAGTGATATATTCATACAGCTGACATCGCCTATTATTCCGCTTTCAATAAGCTTAAGCCTTGCTTTGTTATATGGATATTCCCTGTATTGCTCTGCTACAACCTGTTTTTTAGCTATAACACTATTACTATCTTGTTTTGATAATCCAGCCTTTACTTTACCTTCTGATGTTTTAGCATTTATTTCATATTCCATTTTATTATCAGACATATGATATTTGTATAATTTCTTCAGTGAATCCATATCCAATCCAGCTGGTGTTTCCGAAAGAACGGTTATACCTCTATCCATCCACTCTATTGCCACATCACATATGCCTGCTTTATTTACAGCTATGACTGCAAAATCCGGTTTATAAGCAACACATTCCTCTACTGAAGTTGTTGTATGTATACATAATTCTTTTGCCATTTTCTCAGCTTTTTCTTCAGTTCTGCAGTACATAGCATCAAGGCAGAATATGTCCGGCAGTGCCCTTGCTATCCTGACATAATAAAGAGAACGCCAGCCTGAACCTATTATTATAAAATGATACTTATTCATATAAGCTTCATACCTCCAAAAAATAAAACAATCTTCGTCCTGCTTTGCAGATGCATGCTATCATTTCTTTTTGGATATTATAGCATTTATAAAATTTCCTAAACACTAAAAAAATATTTAATCATTCTATTTTCACTTTTTTATTAAGATAAAAAAAGGGCTTCCGAGAAATCTCGGAAACCCTTAAATACTGTATTAAATAACAATTATTCAATGATAGTTGCAACAGCACCAGAACCAACTGTTCTACCACCCTCACGGATAGCGAAACGAAGACCCTGCTCCATAGCTACGTTATGGATAAGTTCAACTGTCATTTCTACGTTATCACCAGGCATGCACATTTCTGTACCAGCTGGAAGTTCACAAACACCAGTAACATCAGTTGTTCTGAAGTAGAACTGTGGTCTGTAGTTGTTGAAGAATGGAGTATGACGTCCACCTTCGTCCTTTGTTAATACGTAAACCTGAGCTGTAAACTTGTGGTGTGGTGTGATTGAACCTGGCTTGCAGAGAACCTGTCCTCTTTCGATTTCGTCTCTCTGAACACCTCTAAGAAGTGCACCAATGTTATCACCTGGTTCTGCCTCATCAAGAAGCTTTCTGAACATTTCGATACCAGTAACAACAACCTTACGGATGTCTTCATGAATACCAACGATTTCAACTTCCTCGTTAACCTTAAGAACACCTCTTTCTACTCTACCAGTAGCAACTGTACCACGACCTGTGATAGAGAAGATATCTTCGATAGGCATAAGGAATGGCTTATCTGTATCTCTCTGTGGATCTGGAACATACTCATCGATTGTGTGCATAAGTTCAAGAATCTTGTCACCCCATTCGCTGTTAGGATCTTCAAGAGCCTTAAGAGCTGAACCCTGGATGATTGGTGTGTCATCGCCTGGGAAGTCATATTCGTTAAGAAGTTCTCTGATTTCCATATCAACTAATTCAAGAAGTTCTGGATCATCAACCATATCACACTTGTTCATGAATACTACTACGTAAGGAACACCAACCTGACGAGCAAGAAGGATATGCTCTCTTGTCTGAGCCATAACACCATCAGTAGCAGCAACAACAAGGATACCAGCATCCATCTGAGCAGCACCAGTAATCATGTTCTTTACATAATCAGCATGACCTGGGCAGTCAACGTGTGCATAATGTCTCTTCTCTGTCTCGTACTCAACGTGAGCTGTAGAAATTGTGATTCCGCGCTCTCTCTCTTCTGGAGCTTTATCGATATTAGCGAAATCTGTAGCTGTGTTACCAGCAACACGAGCTGCTAAAACTGCTGTAATAGCTGCTGTTAAAGTTGTTTTACCATGATCTACGTGACCGATGGTACCAATATTACAATGTGGTTTTGTTCTTTCAAATTTAGCCTTT
>JBNMGS010000034.1:0-9884 GCA_050872365.1 Lachnospira sp. | reverse complement strand
TGATGCCTCTTTCACATAAGCCTTGTACTCTGTTGCGTCAGCAACTGGTTCCCACTTTACATAAGCACTTTCTAACCACCCTTGTGCTTCTGTAACCGAAAAGCTTTCTTTAGCCTTAATAGATGATGTGTCTGTATTGATAACAAGACCCATTACCATAATAAGGACAAGTAAGAAAGCAATTCCACGTCTTCCCTTAAAACGTAAAAATCCCTTCATTAAATATACCTCCGTTTTCTTGTTCACATATGCGTAATATTTTTTGTGAACATTGTGTGAAATACAATAAAAACAATACTATATTTTTAGCAATTTGTCCATAGAAATATAGTATTTCTTTAAATTTTTATGTCAGAATTTTTAACATTTTGTTAACAGCTTAAGAAAATAAACTCAGCTTATTAATACTAAAGTACCACTTTTATATGTATTATCAAAATAGGGGGGTATTGAAAATTCAACAGAATATAATAAAAAATCATAGAAAAACAACGCTCCATATAAAGCATTATTTTCCTATGATTATATTAATAATGATGTCAGGAACAAAAGTCCCCGGCTTTGATGCCTGCGGATTGTTATTGTTCCGTACTGCTATGACTGTATCTTTTTCATCTGATAGAACTCACCCTTAAGCTCCATAAGCTCATCATATGTGCCATATTCAACACAGTGTCCGTCTGCTATAACCGCTATCTTGTCAGCATCCCTTATAGTCGACAGTCTGTGTGCAACTATAAATGTTGTTCTGTCCTTTGTAAGATTATTAAGTGCCTCCTGTATGAGCTTCTCAGATATACTATCAAGCGCTGATGTAGCTTCATCCAGCACTATAACCTTAGGGTTTCTTATAAGCGCTCTTGCTATGGATATACGCTGTCTTTGACCTCCTGACAGCTTTCCGCCATGCTCACCTACCATCGTATCAAGTCCGTCTGGAAGTGAGTCAATCAGGTCTGTAAGATTGGCTGCCTTTACCACCTCATTCAGCGTAGCTTCATCTACATTTTCAACACCATAAGTTATATTATCCCTTATAGTTCCTGAGAAAAGTATAGAAGTCTGTGGAACTACCGCCAGATGCTTCCTGTATGACCTTAAGTCAATGTCCTTCATATTGTGCCCATCTATAAGCACCTCACCCTGATTAACCTGATTAAAGCCAATAACAAGGTTAAGTATAGTTGACTTTCCTGCACCTGATTCACCTACAAGCGCTATGGTTTCACCCTTATCCACATGCAGATTAAGCTCATGAAGAACTGGTCTATCTATATCATTATATCTGAACATAACATTGTTAAAGTCAAACTCACCATCCACGTGGTCTATGACTTCTTTACCTTCATTATGCTCTATATCTTCCTCTAACAGTACCTCTCCTATTGAGTTTACTGACTCTATACCTTTAGCTATAGTTGGTATAAGTGACATAAGCGATGATACCTGACTTACGATAGTTGCAAAGTAACTCTGATACAGCGTTATATCACCCGGCATAACTGTTCCCCGCACTGCAAGAAAGCCTGTAAAGCCAAGGCAGACAACCTGAAATATCTGGAATATTGCCCAGCCCACTGAGCCGAAAAGTGACTGTATAACATCAAGTCTGTAACCTTTTTCTGCCACTGCAAAAAGCTGTCCGCTCATCTTTGACACTTCTTCCTCTTCAAGCGCATGTGCCCTTGTTACAGGAATAAGTTCTACCATTTCCATAACTCTTGCGGAGGTTTCTTCCATTTCCTTACGGAACTCTGTGTTTCTCTTTTTCATAACATTTCTGAAGAATACCATTGTTGCCGCTGCAATAGGTGTGGTCAGCAGGAAAAATATGAATACAACCATACTCTTGTTAATCGTTACAACAAGTGCAATTCCTATATTTAATGCTATGTTAAGTATACTAAGAAACATCTGTGTCGACAGCGTTTCCACCGCCTCCACATCTCTCATTATCTTAGACTGCAATCGTCCTGACTGCGTTTCCTTGTGATAAGATATTGAAAGCTGCTGTAGCTTACGCACAAGTGCTTTTCTTAATCCGGTTTCAGCATATCTTGTTGCAAGCGACTTGTACCTTGTATACATATAGTTCATCGGGACATTCAGTATGACAAGAAATACCATAACAGCTGCCTGAAGCATTATGTTCTGATAGGTTTCCGGTGAGCCGCTTGTAATATCATTTATAATATTCGCTGTCACTATAGGAAGTACCCATACAGGTGCGTGCTTTATAAAGAAAAATATAACCGCAAGAAAGAACTTGTGATAATTCCCCTTATAAAGTCCAAGTAATATCTGCATAGGATGTCCTTTATGCTTTCTGTAGCACTCTATAAACCAGCTTTCAACATCTATTCCTTTAGGTGCTTTTAAATTCAACTCTCTCACCTACTTTCATCTGGATCTTTTTTACGTTACCTGGACTATCGGGCGTTCGCCCTATCAGATTAAAGTATTCCAAAGTGTTTTGCACTTCGTGCAACACTTTGTTATACTTTCATCTGGCTCTTTTGCCGTGCAAGTCCAGGTAACTTACGTTACCTGGACTATCGGGCGTTCGCCCTATCAGATTAAAGTATTCCAAAGTGTTTTGCACTTCGTGCAACACTTTGTTATACTTTCATCTGGCACGGCTCATTGCTTAATTATATTATCTACATTGTTGGCTATGAGTTCTTCGCCTTCACAGCCAGTGACATGTACATTTTTTAATATGAGATTCTTTATATTGCTTACTACCATACCCTGGCGGCTTGCTTCATCGCATCCTAACATCATGGCTGCGACTCCTGACTTTGCATTTTCGGCATATGTTATATTGATATTTTCAAATACAAGCTCTTCTATTTTGCTTTCTGGAAGACCACATATATACGTTCCTGCTACATGACAGTTCTTGGCATTGATATTCTTAAACACGAATTTCTTAATAGATGGAGTTCTGTCATCAACCGGAAGTGGCTTCTTTGAACCAACATATTCTGTCTTTCCATCCGGGTCACAGAAATAGAAACTGTTGACAACGAAAGGAGTCATAACATTATCCATATCTATATTCTCAAATGATATATCATCAAGAACTGAACGTTTTCCTCGTCCTCTTCTTGTCTTTACACGAAGTCCTCTGTCCGTATTCATAAACAGACAGTCTTTAATATGTACATCCATAACTCCGGCTGCTATCTCACTACCTACTGTTACGGCACCATGTCCATCCCTCATGCAGCATTGTCTTACTATCATATTAGTTGTTGGAATATTATACCTTTCAGCCATATATATCTTACCTGACTTAATAGCTATACAATCATCACCAACTGAGATATATGTTCCAAGAACAAGTACATCATCACAGCTTTCCGGGTCAAGGCCATCTGTATTATGTGAATCAGCTGGAGCCTTAATCTTAACATCAATAAACTTAAGATGATTACTGAAATATGGATGAAGTGTCCAGCATGGTGAATTCTGAACAGTAATACCCTGTAAAGTTACATGTTCACAGTGATTGATAAAGAAAAGATTAGGTCTCCATGCTATATTACGCACCTTACAATTCTTCCACCAGTTCTCATGTGTAGTGCCACCATCAATAGTACCCTCACCTGTTATTGTTACATTACTTACATTAAGACCACATATAATAGCCGCGAATGAATCTACAGGATTACCTTCCCATGAAGACAGATTATATTCTGACTTTTCATCATACGACTCAATCATTCCTGGAAGAATAGCGAATTTTTCTCTATCTGTAAATGCTAATAATGTTGCACCCTTGGCAAGTTCCAGTGTAAGATCATCCTTTAAGAATATACTTGATATTCTATATGTACCCTCTGGTACAAGTACTCTTGTGTTTTTCTTTGATGCCATAATAGCACACTGTATAGCATTGGTATCATCATGTTCACCATCACCATATGCACCAAAATCTCTTACATTAAGAGTAACGAACTCATAATCTGTATGAAATGCTACCGGTCCATATTCTTTACCATCATATGCAGCTGTAATTTCATAATCTGTATCTGGTTTAAATCCATATAATGATGTTATCTGCTTATCTGTATGTGCAAAATGCTCTCCATTAACATAAATATCGTACTCTTTTTCTGAATAATACTTTCCTGCTTCTGTTAATTCCACAACAGCACTTCTTGCTGTATTTGTTACTAATACTAACTCCATAATGCTCCTCCCTTACCACGGCCATAGTCCTGATATTCTCTGTTTCTTACTGTCTCACTGTATACAAGCGCAGCCATACTGACAATATTGTCATCAGCTTCTGTATCTTCACCTGTAAATATCTCACCTGACATAACTTTATCACACACACCTAATACTGTTCCTTCATATTTTTCAGTGTGAAGAGCTTTCATTCTGCAACCCTTTAAAACAGCATATGCAAACATGAGCTCAGTTACTGTATCCATCTCTTCAAGACCATCTTCGCTGTAACCTGATTCAAGCACAGCTTTTACTGATGCTTTGTAATAATCCTGCATTTTTCTATATATCTCATATATCATCTGATCCATAACTTCCATTGTATCTATAAGTGATGCTGCATATACTGATAATCTTTTTAATGATTTCCTGATATCCTTAGAATATTTAACTGTGGCAAAAAGTTCATCATTCATGGCATTATACTGTGCTATGACATCATTATACTGTTCCTTTCCGCCATCCTTTGTTTCATATGCCATGTAGAAAGGTTCATACATATATGCTTTACATAGGCATTTCTTATCATCTGCATCATTAAAGTATCCATTATCATTTCTTGCAAAATCCTTAAATCCCTTTGCAAGTTCTATAGCAGCATTCTTATATTTTTCATTTCCTGTAAAATCAAATGCTGTATACAATGCAACTCCCGGCATAAATTTTTTAAGTTCACAATTACATTCATTTTCCAGCAGTCCTTCATTAATCACTTTGTCCAACGCATCTGTAAGTATATTTATAGTTTCTTTACTTCTTAAGGATCTGCATAATGAAGACAGTGCATTTAGTCTTAATCCAAGAGCATATGTATCCTTTTCTTTTATAAGATTATCAATATCTGATAATTTCGAAAACATATTTTTTTCTAATTCCACATCTCTGTTAATTATCATATTATTCCTCATTTCTGCGCACATTTTTCATTGCATACTTGTGTCAAGTGCGCACAGACACAAACTCAAACTCAAAGATAGATTCAAGCCTCAATAAAAATTAATCAAAATTCAATTTCCACTTATAAAATTAATATTGAAATTTTAAATTTCACTATCTTAAAGATATCAAAAAATCATTCAAATTTATTTCTCAATATATTTAAAATAATCAAATGCTGCATAATATTCATCGGTTCCATGTCTTCCTTCTGAATCTGTATACTGACTTCCATATGTTCCTGCAAATGCATACATACCTATCATAGCCCCTGTAAAACGTTTTCCCTTATTATAACCTTCATCACACAGATAATAGACATTATCCAGCGTAACAACCTTTTTATATTCCTTTTCATCATAACTATAAGAAAACGATCTTCTTAGATAATTCGTTTCACATTTAAGGTATATATAAGGATTTCTGTTATCAACCATTATACCTTCATGTGTTATGACACTTTCGCCAATCTTTTCAACAACATTAAGCATCAGCCTTGGTTCTTCATCAAGTGTCGCAAATACCCCGAATTTTATGTATGTATTTTCATCATAATAACATGTCATGCCACAGTTCTGACCCGGATACAACTCTGGCATCTTCATCTTACATATAGCATCGAACTTAAAATGTTTCTGTCGTCTTAAAAGTATATTTCTTGACTTCATGGAATCAAGGTCATACAGACTTCCTTTGACATATGCTAACGAGTCTATAAGCTTAAGGCCATCCATCTCTGGAACCCTTGAAAACCACCATTCGTTACTTATATATGATTCATTAAAATCATCGTCTTCCTCTGATTCCCATATCGTTTCGGGCAGGTCTGGTTTTATCTGTAATGCACTTGGTCCATTAAGATTATTAACTATAGGCCATCCATCAGCCGTCCAGGTTATAGGATCCAGCGCAGTTTCTCTTCCAAGTATGCTATATCCATCTCCTATCTTCCTGCCACATAGATATACCATATACCACTGTCCGTTCTGTGTCTGCACCGGCTTGCCATGTCCACATCTTTGTATTATCTCATCTGGATTATTCTGTCTCATAATCGGATTATATGGGCATGGCTCATATATTCCTTTTAATTCGCGGCTTCTTGAAACAGTTATTCTATGTCCTGGACCAGTTCCGCCTTCTGCCTCGAACAGATAATAATATCCATCTTTCTTTAACAGATGCGGTCCCTCAGGTGCCCTTTTATTATCACCATAATATAAAAGCTCTGCCTTAGATATCTGTTTGGTTGCATCTTCATTTAACTCAAATATTCTGGCTCCCCTGTTAAGAAGCATGTATCTTTTTCCATCATCGTCATTAAATATTGATGGATCAATACCATCCTCGTCTATAATGGTCGGTTTGCTATATGGTCCTTCTGGGTATTCTGAACTGACAACTATCTGCTTTCTATATACATTACCTGTATCATTAAGTCTGTATGTCGCTGTAATATAAAATTTGCCATTGTAATATGAAATGTCAGGTGCCCAATATCCTCTTCCTCCCTCCAGCTCATTGACATTTGCCCATTCAGGTTCTGTTATGGCATATCCTATAATCTTCCAATGAACAAGATCTTTAGAATGTGATACAGGAATACAGGGATAGAATATAAAAGAAGAGTTAACCATATAATAATCTTCACCAACTCTTACAATTGAAGGATCTGGATACATTCCTGTTCTGATTGGATTATGATACATATCTTTAAGCTTATGTCCAACAGCTTTTTCAAAATATTCTTCCAGCTCCAGGAAATGATTCTTATGTGCTATTTCAAAAGGTGTAAGAAGATTGATATCACCTGAAAGTGGAGAAATACCAACTCTTTCAACAAGATATCTGCATGTATCTACATCACCTGACATAGCTGCATAATGAAGCATATTCTTATTATTGCCATCATGAATATTCATACTTGCCCTTGAATACTCAACAATATACTTGACAAGTTCAATATTACCTGTTTTCGCTGCGAGAAGCGCCATCAAAACACCATGTTCATCTTTTTCATCTATCAGATTAGGTTCATTTTCAAGTATTGACTTAACTTCTCCTATATTCTCAAGATAAATTGCATCTGCTAATTTTCTCATTACACACCACCTTTTCTTTTCAGGTAACCCGTTAATTCTATGAATATCTTAGAATATATTAGATTAACTTATTCTTTGCCTTAATCTATGATTCTAAGTACTCTGATCCTTATCAGCTTGTTGTTATTGTTTACAATATTATCATAATCATATTATTCGCATACGACTTTTACACAATTTCACTGATTATTTAATTTTACCATACACATAATACTATTTCTACATATAAAAACTCTTGTATAACAAAAAAGACGGAAATGGTATTACCATTTCCGCCTTTTTATATTAACAAAAGTCATATTCAATATAATAACTTCCGCACATCACTATATCTGTTATATAATAATGCTCATTACTCCTTAACGGCACCTACGTTAACGCCCTGTACAAAGTACTTCTGGCAGAATGGGTAGATGATCATGAAAGGTAAGATAGCAACGATTGTAGATGCGTTAGCAATAGTGTTAGGATCTACTGAATCGTCGTTAGGAATATTACTATCCATAACCATGTTACGAAGCTTGATCTGGAAGTTGTATAACTTATCTGTTCTGATATAAATCTTGAAGTTTGTATAATCATTCCAGAATGTTACGGCAAACATAAGACCAATTGAAGCAAGGGCAGCCTTAGAAAGTGGTAACACAATCTTAAAGAATATACCCATAGGTGAGCATCCATCAATCTGTGCAGCTTCGAAAAGCGATTCTGGAATACCTTCAAAGAAGTTTCTCATAAGTACTAAGTTATATACGTTAATAGACATAGGTAAGATTACCGCCCACAATGTATCAAGTAAGTGTAAGTTCTGCATAACTAAGTACTTAGGAACCATACCACCATCGAAAATCATTGTGAATAATAACATATATGCGAAGAAGTTTCTTCCTGGCATTTCCCACTGAATAAGAACGTAACCACCAAGTGTAGCAAGTAACAATCCCATGAATGTACCTATCAATGTTGTTACAACAGAGATAAGAAATGGCTGGTATAATGATGATCTTGAGAAAATAGCACCATAACCACCTACTGAGAATGTACTTGGCCACCATCTGAAGCTTGTTGCTGAATGTGCATCAAATGAATCTACAATAACCTTCCACATAGGGAAAAGAATTAACAATGAAACCAATATAAAGAAGATTGCATTGACTATTGGGAAGATCTTGAATTTTTTCTTTTTCTTTTTATAAACTAACTGTTCTTCACTCATCGTCTAACCTCCTATACAATTCCACGTCCACGGACTTTTTTACTTGCGTAGTTACAACCAAGTACAAGGATCATACCTACAAATGACTTAAACAGACCTACGGCTGTTGTATAACCGTAATCAGAGAATGAAGCTGAGAAAGTCTTGTTGTATACGTATGTCTGTAATACCTGTGATACATCGTATGTACCAGCACTCTGTGTAACGAATACAGATTCGAAAAGGTTCATAACCTTAGCAAGGTTAAGAATGAATACTGTGATGATAGTGTTAGCTAAAGCTGGAAGAGTGATATATATAAGTCTCTTGAATCTGTTAGCACCATCAATCTGAGCAGCTTCATAAAGGTCAGGGCTGATACCTGATAATGTAGCAAGGAAAAGAATAGTTCCCCATCCTGTATCCTTCCATACGTTCATCATGAAGAATGTACCTGTCCAATACTTAGAACTACCAAGGAAATCGATAGGATCATTGATAAGTCCCATGTTAATTAAAGCACCATTAACAACACCTGAGCTGTTAACTGAAAGAATCATCTTAAATACAGCAGCAACTACAACCCATGACATAAAGTGAGGTAAGTAGATGATTGTCTGTACTGCCTTCTTGAATAACAGATTACTAATCTCGTTAAGAAGAAGTGAGATGATAACTGCGGCACCTGTATTAAGTATTAACTTAACGATTGATAATACGAGTGTATTTCTAAATGCCTGCCAGAAATATGTATCGAATCTTAACATAGTCTGGAAGTGGAAAAGACCTACATAATATGGGTTAGCTAATACGTATGATGTAAACGCATAACGACATCCTAACATTGGCCAGTAGAAGAATAACATAACCATGATGAATACTGGGAGGAACATAAGATAAAATCCTCTGTAGTAGAACATCTTCTGCGTAATGCTCTGATTTAATGAGTTCGATAAGTACTTGCTATCTACTCCAAGGTCCTTCTTGAATAACTTAACGATATCCCAGAATACACCAACGATAGCAACGATAAGTCCAAGTATAATAACATATAAACCTGAACCAATTGAATAAGTATTACCACCATATCCATTTGATAATAAATCAGATATATTATGGTAAACATACTTTAAAGCACCAGTCTTAGTCTTACCATCTGTACTACTAAACTGAAATGCAAACATAGAAACTATAGAAACAACTGTAGCAAGTACTGAAGTTACTATAGATAACTTTTCTTTCTTAGCAACAACTAAAAGAATACCAACAACGATAAGTATCATATAAAGATACCACATAAATGGTACGTTGATATTCATAAATCCGAATGCATATGCCTTAGGTGTATAACCATCCATAAGCTGTTCATTTGACTTAACGAATGGAAGCAATCCGCCTAATAACATAATTAC
>JBNMGS010000033.1:0-10002 GCA_050872365.1 Lachnospira sp. | reverse complement strand
GTATCATATTGTCTGTAACTAAGTCAAGTGTTTTGCGAACATTTCAATATTTTCCTGCTCACAGCATTTTCAACATTTATTTTACATTTTCAAAAAGCAGCTTTCAAAATTATATTTAATTAATCTTAAACGCTGCTTTTCATATTTTTATTAATATATTAAAGTGATTTTAAAGTGAATTATATAATTCTTCATATTTCTTAGCCGAACTTTTCCATGAGAAATCTTTCTTCATTCCTCTGTCAACAATCTTGTTCCACTCTCTCTTATGGTTATAATATACACTCTTTGCATAATTAACAATGCTAAGCATTTCGTGAGCATTATAATTAGCAAATGAGAATCCTGTTCCTGTGCTCTCATATTCATTATAAGGCTCAACTGTATCTTTAAGTCCACCTGTTTCTCTTACAATAGGAACAGTTCCATATCTAAGCGACATAAGCTGGCTTAAGCCACATGGCTCAAACAATGATGGCATAAGAAACGCATCACAGGCGGCATATATCTTATGTGACATTTCCTCTGAGTAATAGATATTAGCTGATACCCTGTCATTATATTTCCAGTCATAATGTCTGAACATATTCTCATATTTCTCATCGCCTGTACCTAATACAACAAGCTGTACGTCATCTGCACATAACTCATCCATAACATATGCTATAAGGTCTAGTCCCTTCTGATCTGTAAGTCTTGAAACTATACCTATCATAAACTTGCCCTTATCCTGTGTAAGTCCTAGTTCCTTCTGTAACGCAACCTTATTCTTCCACTTTTCCTTACGGAAAGTTATCTGATCATAGTTAGCTACAAGTGACTTATCTGTTTTAGGATTATATACTTCATAATCAATACCATTCACTATTCCACATAGTGCATTAGATCTTGCATTCATAAGTCCATCAAGATTCTCTCCATAGAATGGTGTCTTAATTTCTTCAGCATATGTCTCACTCACTGTAGTTACCTTGTCAGCATATACTATTCCACCTTTAAGATAATTGGCATCATCATAAGCTTCAAGCTTGTCCGATGTAAAATAGCTGTCATCTAATCCAGTAATATCTTTTACTTTCTTAAGATCCCATATTCCCTGGAACTTAAGATTATGTATTGTCATGATAGACTTAACTCCATGGTAAAAATCTCCACCTGAAAATCTTTCATGCAGGTAAACCGGAACAAGCCCTGTCTGCCAGTCATTGCAATGTATAATATCAGGCTTAAATCCTATAACTGGAATAGCTGAAAGTGCTGCTTTGCTAAAGAATGCAAACTTTTCAATATCCTCATGAATCCAGCTATATGGCTTAGGTCCACCAAAATAAAATTCATTATCAATAAAATTGAATATCACTCCATCATATTCCATTTCAAAAACTCCAACATACTGTGTACGCCATGCCAGATCAATATAAAAATGAGTTTTGTATACCATCTTTTCCCTATATTCCCAAGGTATACATGTATACTTTGGAATCATAACACGGACATCGAAATTTTCCTTGTCAAAATATTTTGGTAAAGAACCTACAACATCAGCCAACCCCCCTGTTTTTATAAAAGGTACCGCCTCTGATGCAATAAACAATACATTCTTCATATAATCCCCTTTCTATATGTCCTTTATAAACATATATCAAATTATTCTGGTAACTTGCATAATTATTTATTATTAAGAATCAATCCAAGGTTCTGAATAATAACAATACTTCTACTTAATATTATAGCATATATTGAACAAATTACATACCATTAATGTAATATTTTATTCAATATATGCTATACATTTTACCAATATCTTCTAACAGCTGTAATACTCATTCCAATATTAACAGATGAAACTTTTACATAATCTCCAGGAACAGATGCATGAATCATCTGTCCACCTCCTATATATATACCTACATGTCCAGGATAACATATAATGTCTCCAGGCTGTGCTGCACTTATACCGCCAGAAACAGCTGCACCACCGTAAGCCTGTGAACCAGAAGTACGTGAAATACCTATTCCACACTGGGCTAAAACGTATGATGTGAAACCAGAACAGTCAAATCCACTTGGTGATGAACCGCCACTTCTGTATGGTACACCAATATATTGATATGCTGTTGATACAATCTTAGATGCAACTGATGAATTATTATTAGCTGTTGTAGGTATAGACGAAACAGTTGTTGTCTTAGATGCGGCTGCGGCTGCAGCTGCTCTTTTTTGCTGTTCAGCCCTGGCAGCCATATCAGCTGCTTCCTGGTATTTTGCATCAGCATCATCTTTATCAGCCTTTGCCTTATCAAGTGCTGTATATAATGTTGCCTGCTTGTTAGTAAGTTCTTTCTGTTTTTCGTCAAGAGATGCCTGCTTTTCTTCAAGCGTTGACTTATAATCTGCAATTGACTGTGCTGTATTAGCCATTTCTTCAAGCTTATTACGGTCATAGTCATATACCTGCTGCATATAACTTGCCTTGTTGATAACATCACTCATATCAGATGCTGTAAGAAACACCTCAGCCATTGAGGCTGACTGATCTTCATACATATACTGGATTCTTAACTTAGTATCTTCAAACTGTTTCTTCTGTACTCTCTGGGCTTCCTCAAGCTCTGTATTAGTCTTATCAACTTCATCTGCTAAGTCTGCCATATCCTGTTCAAGATTCTCTATCTCAGTTAAAAGGTATGCAAGCTGCTGTGTTAAATCATCAACTTTCTGTTGTGCCTCCTGTTGCTGTGTCTTAAGTGTATCAAGATCATCCGCAAATACAGATGTTCCCATAATTGTTGTTATAAGCGCTGCTGCTGCAAACGTTTTTAATGCTCTTCTATACATAGATAACTCCTATTTGTTACAATTTTGTTAAAGTATTTTTACAAATACGTTAATATTATAATATAGGAATTGTAATATTTCAAGGAAAATCACACAATTATGACAAAATTTCACACAATAATCATATTTTATTTATATCAATTAAACGATTTTAATATATATCTCAAGCATCTATATATCAGCCAGCAGAATGTGTTAATCTTATATTATCTGCAATAAGTGCTATAAACTCTGAATTAGTTGGTTTTCCTTTTCCGTTACTTATTGTATAACCAAAAAGATTGTTAAGTACATCCGGGTTTCCTCTGTTCCAGGCCACCTCTATAGCATGTCTTATTGCGCGTTCAACTCTGCTTGGTGTTGTTTCAAACCTTTTTGCTATAGTAGGATACAATATTTTGGTTATACTACTAATAATATCAGGGTCATTAACAGCAAGTGTTATCGACTCCCTAAGGTACTGATATCCCTTTATATGTGCCGGTACACCTATTTCATGTATCATTCCGGTTATCTCATTTTCCAGAACATATTTTTTATGATTAACCGTATCCTTAATAACAACGTTCTTATTTTCAACTGGCGTGTTATGTATCTTTCCAACATATTTTATCCTGTTAATCAGCATATTGTTATCAAAAGGTTTCATAATATAGTAAGCTGCCCCTTTGTTAAAAGCGTCTTCTGTGACATCCTCCATGCCAACTGCACTTATAACTATGAATGCAGGCGATACACAGCTCTTATCTTCACGTATTTTTTGCATAACACTTATTCCATCAAGCTGTGGCATAATAATATCAAGAAGTACAACGTCTGGAGAAGTTTTCTTTATTATATTTATTGTATCCTCACCATTAGTCGCAGTTCCCACAACCTTCATGTCAGGTTCATCATTAATAACTTCTTTTATAACATCTACCATTTTTTCATTATCATCCGCTATAACTACCTTTAATGAATTCATATTGTCCCCTCACCTTGTATAATACTGTTAATAAATATCAAATGCTAATATTCGTTAAGTAACATATTAAGACATAATCTGTCAGCATTCATTTCATTTACAACAATTATTATACTATCATAAATTTATCTTATCAATTAAAACACATCGCAACTATCGACATAATTCGACAAATGTTTATATTTCTGTTTTACTTTATTTAACAATCCACAGGATATATAATCTCATTATTTTTGCAAATAATATCTTATAAGCGGAGATGCTCAGCATAAAAGATTAGAGTGATACCTGATTTTTACATGTGATGTTTGTGTCCGTGCGCACTTGATGCAAACTCATAATTCATAAAAACGTGCGCAGAAAATGAGGATTAACATGTATATAAAGCAAAAATTCAACAAATATATATTATTTTCTGCAATATTTACAACATTATTATTATGCCTGTTATCATACACAGACTACATTAAAAAGCATTTTCCAGAACATATATATATCACAGAGCAAAGTAACACAACTTTTAACTTATATGTTCCTGTCACAGGAAATGTATACAATACTTCAAAAGTTCCAATTGAAAATGAAATGAATGCTGACTTTAACCATGAAGTGACATTTATAACAGGAGACCCAGCCAGCTATAATATGGATTTAAAATTATTCGGCTTAATTTTCCTGAAAACTGTCCATGTTAATGTTGTTAATGAAACACAGGTATATCCATGCGGCTTTCAAGCAGGTTTATATCTTAAAAGTGCCGGCATACTCGTTGTAAAAACAAGTTCCGTAAGCTCAGCATCTTATGGTGATATTAACCCATGTGATAATATTCTTATTAAAGGTGATTATATATTAACTGTAAACGATAAAACAATTAATTCAAAAAAAGAATTTTCCAGTATTATTGCCGGTTCTAATGGAAATACTCTTACACTTGGTATATTAAGAAACGGATATATAACTTCTGCAAACGTCACACCTGTTTTGGATTCTGATAATAATTACAAACTCGGATTATGGGTAAAAGACGATGCACAAGGAATAGGTACATTGACATACATTGATCAGTCGAATCATTTTGGTGCACTTGGACACGGAATTGCAGACAACAATACGGGTTCTACAATAAAAATAAGTTCAGGACTGATATATAACACACATATTCTTTCGATAATAAAAGGACAGGATGGAACTCCTGGTGAACTTCAGGGAATTATAGATTATAAAAATACACAACCGGTAGGATCTATTATTAAAAACTGTGAATATGGCATATATGGAACCATAAATGATAATATTTGCAAAAAATATAACCTGCAGCTTATGAAAATAGGATATCGCTATATGGTTCATAAAGGAAAAGCCTATATAAGATTTTACCGCAATAATAAATATCAAGATTATGAAATAGAGATAACAGCATTAAATAACAGTAACTCTAAAAACATTTCTTTCAAAGTCAAATCAGATAAACTTATAGATATGACCAATGGTATCGTACAGGGAATGTCGGGCTGTCCAATTATACAGGATGACAGATTGATAGGGGCTGTGACGCATGTTCTTATAGATGATTCCAGAAGTGGTTATGGCATATATATAGAAAACATGTTAAATGCTTCAGAATAACAAGAGGGTGTCAGAAAAATCAAGACACCCTCTATCAACTTTATAATAAATGTTTAAAATCATCTGATGCTTTCTTTAATTCACGTGCATTGGCAAGCACAGAATCAGTAACCTCATTTCCTGCAAGCATACGTGCAAGTTCATATATACTGTCATCACCATCAACCCTTGATATCTGGCTGTATGTCTTATTGTCATACACTGTTTTTTCGATAGTATAATGTGCATCAGCCATAGAAGCTATCTGTGGAAGGTGTGTTATACATATTATCTGATGATGTCTTGAAAGTCTGGAAAGCTGGTTAGAGACCATCTGAGCTGTTTTTCCACTTATTCCTGCATCTATTTCATCAAATATAAGTGTTTTTCTATCATCACCGGCTAATACAGTTTTAATTGCAAGCATAATTCTTGAAAGTTCTCCACCTGATGCCACTTTGGATAATGGCCGTAATTCCTGACCAGGATTAGTTGATATCATAAAAGATACTGAATCATATCCATTCTGTGTAATATTATCGTTTTTATGAAAATCTATTCTGAATCTTACATCAAGAAAATTAAGTTGTTTCAGAGAAGTAACAAATTCATCCGTAAGTTTTACTGCAGCTTTTTTTCTTTTATCGCTTAGCAAATCTGCAGTATGCATAGCATTCTTACGCGCTTTCTCATATTCAGCCTTTCTTTTATTCAGAATCTCATCATAATTATAATATTCTTCAAGTTTATTTTCTTTTTCTTTAAGTGATAAAAGAACATTCTCAATAGTTCCACCATACTTATTCTTAAGTTCATTAACTGTGTCAAGCCTGCTTTGTATATCGTTCAATGCAGATGCATCATAATCGCTGTTGTCAATATATGAACTTATATCGTGGGAAACATCCATGATAAGGCTCTCTACATCCTGCAATGTTTCTGCTGCATTTGTAAGAGTTTCATCGTATTCAGATGCATTAGCCAGTGCTTTTACAGCCATTCCAAGCATATCACTTATATTGTCCTCACCAGAATTAAGAAGCATATCTGCACCTGATAGTTCATTCATAATCTTCTGGTGATTATTAAGCTTTTTAAATTCTGCTTCAAGTTCTTCATCCTCACCTGCCTTAAGAGCAGCTGCGGTTATTTCATTCACTTCATACTCAAGAAAAGAAATCTCTCGCTGTCTTTCATCAGCATCCTTATCCATATCTCTTAATGCATTTCTGCATTCTATATAACAGCTATAATCATCTTTCATCTTTTCCTTAAGATTTACTATTTCATCAGCGCAATATTCATCCACAACATTGATATGCGAAGAATCATCCATAAGAATCTGATTATCATGCTGCCCGTGCATATCTATAAGATACCTGGCAAGCTTCTGTGTCTGTGCCGCAGTAAAATTCTGTCCATTCACCTTAATCTGGGAACGTGTGGGAGTTATCTTCCTTGATATGAGTAATTCACCATCATCTATATCGATTATTCCCAACTCTTTTATCTTTTCCAAAGTTCTGGTATCATCTATCACAAACATAAGTTCGGCTAAGCCATATTCAGCACCGGTCCTTATAAAGTCTGGTGATGTCTTAGCGCCAAGTGCTGCATTAATTGAACCAAGAATGATAGATTTACCAGCACCTGTTTCGCCTGATAATATATTAAGTCCATCTTCAAAATCAACATTTTCTTCTTCAATTAACGCAAGGTTCTTAACATGTAAATTAGTAAGCATATTCCTCCAACCTATTATGTTCCTATAACCATTATTTAATAGTTATACTTAAATCTTTATAAGTTTCTTTAACTTGTTCATAACAATAGTCGTATCTTTTACTGTCCTTACAGCACACATAATTGTATCATCACCTGCTATAGAACCAACTATCTCATCAAGCTTGAGTGCATCTAATGCTGCGCATACAGCCATAGCCATACCGGAAACAGTTCTTATAACAAGTATATTCTGTGCCATATCCATATCAAGATATCCCTCTCTTAATACACGGATATACTTATCATTAGTCACTGGATTCCCGGTTGTTAATGTTGTATATTTCTGGCTTACGCCATCTACTGATACCTTTGTCAGATTAAGAGCCCTTATATCTCTTGAAACTGTAGCCTGTGTAACATTATACCCCGCTTTATTAAGTGCATCTGCCAGTTCTTCCTGTGTTCCTATATTATTATTATTAATTAATTCCAATATCTTCTTGTGTCTGTCTGTTCTCACAACAATTCTCCAATCTTACTACCCTTTAACAAGTATAATTTGCGTACAATCACATTTTATTTCTTATTCTTTCAAGGAAAGAGATCTTACTCGTTTTTATAAGCTTCGCCGTCTTTTCCGAGCGTGTAATAACAACTCTGTCTCCTGTAACAACCTTACAATAGCTTTCTCCGTCATACGTTGCAACTCTTTCTTCTGATAATTTCTTATTATCATTCATCTGAATAACAATCTCATCATCCTGTCCAAATATAATACTTCTCTGTGTAAGTGTATGAGCACATATAGGAGTAATCATTATAAGTCTTGCATTAGGCTGTACAATAGGGCCTCCAGCTGACAGGCTATATGCCGTAGAACCTGTTGCTGTTGATACAATAACACCATCTGCTGCAAAAGAATTAAGATATTCTCCATTAACATATATGTCAAAATCAATGACACGAAGGATTCCTCGTCTGCTTAATACTACATCATTAAGAGCAACGTCCTCATAAATAACCTCATCATCTCTATATATCCTTCCATCAAGCATCATGCGTGTATCAATATCATAATTATCATGTATAAGATTATCCAGTGTATCAAATACTGTGTTCATATCAGTATCTGTAAGGTATCCTAATGTGCCAATATTCACGCCAAGAAGCGGAATGTTCTTCTCGTTAAGATCCCTTGCTGCCTGTATTAATGTGCCATCTCCGCCAAGTACTATAATACACTCTACTCCATCTGGTACAAGTCCTGCATTAGTATAGCAGTACTTTGTCCCTGAAACATTGCCAGCCGCTTCATCATATATTCCTTCGGCACCATGTTCCTTAAGGTATGTAATAATACTATATGTATACTTCAGTTCTGCATCCTTCGACTGATTCGTAACTATATAAAACTTTTTCATTGATACCTCTATATTGCAAAGCACTTAAAGTTAACTATAAATATATATTACAACGTTTCATGTGCTTTGTCTACTATATTTTTTATTTCAAAAGGAATATTGTCATATATTCCATCAATATGTTTCTGAAGATGTAGCAGATATTCAATATTACCTTCAGGTCCCTTCACAGGTGAAAATTCAAGATTAAGGACTTCAAATCCTATTGAAATCGCATAATCAATAACCATTTTTATAACTTCTTCATGGACTGATTTGTCTCTTACAACTCCATGCTTTCCCACTTTTTCTCTTCCTGCCTCAAACTGTGGTTTAATAAGACATACAATCTGTCCATCCTCAGTAAGAAGGTTCTTAACAGGGAGTAAAACCTTGGTAAGCGATATAAATGATACATCTATACTTGAAAAATCGATTCTATCTGCAACATCTTCTGGTGTAACATATCGTATATTAGTCTTTTCCATGCATACAACTCTTTTATCATTGCGTAACTTCCACGCAAGCTGGCCATGTCCTACATCAACTGAATATACTTTTACTGCACCATTCTGAAGCATACAGTCTGTAAAGCCTCCTGTTGAAGAACCTACATCCATGCATATTTTTCCATCTATGGTAACATCAAAGTTCTGCATTGCTTTTTCGAGCTTAAGTCCTCCTCTGCTAACATACTTTAATGTATTACCTCTTACTTCTATATTGGCATTTTCTGCAAAAGCTGATCCTGCTTTATCTTCCTTCTGTCCTTCCACATATACATTTCCAGACATAATAATAGCCTTGGCTTTTTCTCTTGATTCTGCAAGCCCTCTGTTTACCAGCAAAACATCTAATCTTTCTTTGCTCATTCTTGTCTCCATTCCTTTAATTCCGCCTGCGATAATTATACATGTCGCAATTATGATATGAAGGTCAAAATCCCCCAACTATGATACCTGCGGATTGTTCCGTGCAGTGCACTCACATGTTTATATATTTTTCTTTAATCCGTCTGATTATATTTTCCTCATCTATACCGGTTTCATGTCTTAAAATATCAACACTTCCATGCTCTATATAATCATCTGGCAGTGATATTGCAAGAACATGGTTACCATACTCAGAATCGTTTATATACTGACAGACAGTCCTTCCGAATCCGCCTGATGATACGTTCTCCTCCAGAGTAACTATAAGCTTATGATTGTGACAGACATAATCTATCATATCTTTATCTATAGGCTTTACAAAACGCGCATTAACCAACGTAACTGTATATCCATCTTTCATAAGCTTTTCTCTAACCTTGTCTGCCGTTGATACCATACTTCCAAGTGCAAGAATAGCTATATCATATTTAATCAAAGTATCACATTCTGCTGGTGGCATCTGTTCATCATGATTATCGGCTTCTATACACTTTTTTCTGTAATCTCCATGTTTTTCCGGCACATATATATC
>JBNMGS010000032.1:0-10219 GCA_050872365.1 Lachnospira sp. | reverse complement strand
TTTCAGAACTGCACACAACTAATGTGAAGCTGTCAATGAGAATAGAGAGGCAGTTGTGTTCGGTTGAAAGTGATTGTCAGAGGATAGATGTTCTTGTATCTGATGAGTTTGGAAAATTTTTAGCATTGGATGGTGAAATCCTGTTTTCTGAAAAAGATGAGTTTATATATGATGAAATGGTGACGCATGTACCTATGGCCGTTCATCCGGATGTTAAGAATGTTTTAATAATAGGTGGTGCAGATGGTGGAGTAGCCAAAGAACTTATCAATTACAAAAACATAGAAAGAATAGATGTGGTAGAGCCTGATGAAACACTTGCTGAGGTATGCAGGGAATATTTTCCTGAACTTGCAGTAGGACTGGCAGATGAGAGAGTTAATGTATACATCCAGGATGGACTTAGGTTTTTGAGGAGCAAGACTGATGAATATGACCTTATAATAAACGATGCAACAGACCCGTTTGGCTATACAGAAGGATTGTTTACCAAAGAATTTTATGGAAGCTGTTATAAGGCACTTAAGGAAGATGGCATAATGGTATATCAGCATGGAAGTCCATTTTATTCAGAGGATAAAGAAGAGTGTGTTAAAATGCATAGAAAAGCTTATCAGGCGTTTCCTGTAAGCCGTGTATATCAGGCACATATTCCAACATGTTCTTCAGGTTACTGGCTTTTTGGTTTTGCATCAAAAAAATATCATCCGATACTTGATTTTAAACCGGATGAATGGAAGAAATTAGGAATAAAGACGAAATATTACACAACTAATTTACATAGAGGAGCCTTTATGCTGCCCAAGTATGTTGAAGATATGCTTGAAGAAGAAGAACGCTAAGCGGTTAAACAGCTATCAATATAAAATGTAGAAATGTAAATTGTAAATAATGTAAGTCAAAGGTCTTATTATGCTGGCATAAACGGTTTATGACCTTATGACTCTTAAATAAAAAATTGACAGATCATATTCTGTTAAAATATCAGGAGGATAAAGATTATGAGCAGATTATTAATAATTGGATGCGGTGGTGTAGCAGGTGTAGCTATTCATAAGTGTTGTCAGAACAGCGCAGTATTTACTGAGATATGTATAGCAAGCAGAACTAAAAGCAAGTGTGATGCGCTAAAGGAAAAACTTGCAGATAAAACAAGCACTGTAATAACAACAGCACAGGTTAATGCAGATAACGTGGATGAACTTGTGACACTTATAGAAAATTATAAACCTGAAGCGGTTCTTAACCTGGCACTTCCATATCAGGATCTGACTATTATGGATGCATGTCTTAAAACTGGTGTAAATTATATAGATACAGCAAACTATGAAGCAGAAGATACAGAAGACAAAGAATGGCGTGCTATATATGAAAAAAGATGTAAGGAAGAAGGATTTTCGGCTTACTTTGATTATTCATGGCAGTGGAATTACAGAAAGAAGTTTGAAGATGCAGGTATAATGGCACTTCTTGGAACCGGTTTTGATCCTGGTGTTACGAGTGTATTCAGCGCATATGCATTGAAACATTATTTCGATGAAATAGAAACTATAGACATACTTGATTGCAATGGCGGTGATCATGGATATCCATTTGCAACTAACTTTAATCCTGAGATTAACTTAAGGGAAGTATCTGCTCCGGGATCATATTGGGAGAATGGACACTGGGTAGAGGTTCCTGCTATGTCAATTAAGAGAGAATATGATTTTCCACAGGTCGGTACGAAGGATATGTATCTTCTTCATCATGAGGAAATAGAATCACTTGCAAAGAATATACCGGGTGTTAAGAGAATAAGATTCTTTATGACATTTGGACAGAGTTATCTTACGCACATGAAATGCCTTGAAAATGTGGGAATGCTAAGAACTGACCCTGTGAAGGTTGGAAATGTCGAAGTTGTTCCTATACAGCTTTTAAAAGAACTTCTTCCAGACCCTGCAAGCCTTGGAGAAAGAACGGTCGGAAAGACTAATATTGGATGTATATTTACAGGTAAGAAGGATGGAAAGGAAAAGAAAATATACATATATAATGTATGTGATCATCAGGAATGCTACAAAGAGGTTGAATCACAGGCAATATCATATACGACAGGAGTGCCGGCTATGATAGGTGCAATGATGGTTGTTACCGGCAAATGGAATAAACCTGGTGTATACAATGTTGAGGAGTTTGATCCAGACCCATATATGGAGGCACTTAATAAGTGGGGACTTCCATGGGTTGTTGACGAGAATCCTGTATTAGTTGAGTAGTAATATAATGATACCAGTATCAAAAGGACTAAAACTGTATGCACTAGCTCATAAGTGGGTTTAGACCTTGTGACCCGCCCCAATATGAGCATAAAAGAGAGATGATAATCCCACTATATGCGAATATCAGGTAGGTACTATGTGCAAGTGGCACATGTTTAGCACGAACCGAAGCGTAGACATTAGAACGCAAAGCACGGAACATTCGTAGGTTTTATAGTTGGGGGATTTTTGCACTCAACATCAATTGTATATTTAGTATAGTTTAAGCATGGATTATGATATATCGTATCAGAGATATAGGAGATAATAAATTGAACACAAAAGTTTTTAAAGATATAAAAACACCGGTATATGTTATAGATGAAAATAAAATTATTCATAATCTTGAGATTCTTCATTCTGTGGAAAAGGCAACTGGCTGCCATATACTTCTTGCACAGAAAGCTTTTTCAGCTTATGCCATGTATCCACTTATAGGTCAGTATATAAGCGGAACAACAGCAAGCGGATTATATGAAGCAAGGCTTGGAAAAGAAGAGATGAATAAAGAGAATCATGTATATGCGCCAGCATTTAAGCAGGAAGATATGGATGAACTTGTTAAGATATGTGATCACATTATATTTAATTCCGTTTCACAGCTTAAAAAGTATAAAAAGCAGTGTATTGATGCCGGCGTAAGTATAGGGTTAAGGATTAACCCTGAAGTATCAACCCAGGGTGAGCATGCTATATATGATCCGTGTGCAGCAGGGTCAAGGCTTGGAGTGACACTTTTGTCACTTACTAAGGGAATTGAAGAAGATGAGCATCTTTTAGAAGGTGTGGATGGTCTGCATTTTCATACGCTTTGTGAGCAGAATTCAGATGATCTTAAGACGACACTTGATGTTGTTGAACAGAAATTTGGAAAATATATGTATAACTGTAAGTGGATTAATATGGGTGGAGGGCATCATATAACAAGAGAAGATTATGATGTCAGTCTGCTTATAAATTGTGTAAAACACATTCAGGATGTGTATAGAGTAAAGGTATATCTAGAGCCAGGAGAGGCAGTTGCACTCAATGCAGGATATCTTGTAACAGAGGTACTTGATAAAGTTGATAATGGAATACAAACTCTTATTCTTGATGCATCGGCGGCATGTCATATGCCGGATGTGCTTGAGATGCCATATACACCTCCTTTATATGGTGCAAAGATAGCGCATGTGGCATCAGAAACATATGATAACAATATATCAGTACAGCATAAGGATGATTTTAAAATGCAGGAAAATGATAATGATGTATATAACCGGAAATTAAAATCTAAATATATATACAGACTTTCCTCATACACATGTCTTGCAGGTGACATTATAGGAGATTATGAGTTTGATCATGAGATAAATGTTGGTGACAGACTTATATTTATGGACATGGCAATATATTCAATGGTAAAAAATAATACATTTAATGGAATACCACTTCCATCAATAGCGGTGCTAAAGGATAGTTGTATAAATCTTGTTAAAAGTTTTGGCTACAATGACTTTAAGTGTAGATTATCTTAAAAGGAAAGAAACATATGAGTATTATAAATTCGACGCCGTTATATGATGGATATTATATGCCGGCAGAATATGAAAAACATGAAGGAACAATTATGATATGGCCGGTAAGACCAGGCTCATGGCCAGGTGAGGGGGCAGCAGCAAAAAGCGTATTTAAAAAAATAGCCGGAATTATCGTTCAGTCTGAGAATGTGTATATGCTTACAGACAGTAAACATATAGCAGAAGCAAAACAGATGTTAGATAACAGAATTAATATTATTAACATTGACACAGATGATGCATGGGCAAGAGATATGTGTCCTACATTTGTAAAAAAACAGTCTGGAGATGTACGCGGAATAAACTGGAAGTTTAATGCATGGGGTGGAGATTTTGACGGTTTATATAATGATTGGCATAATGATGATAAAGCAGCAGGATTATTTTGTGATATGATGGGAATTGATTATTATGATGCCGCTCCATTTGTACTTGAAGGTGGTTCTATACACAGTGATGGTGAAGGAACTGTAATAGTGACAGAAAGCTGTCTTCTTAGTAAAGGCAGGAATCCACAGCTTAGTAAAACTATGATAGAGGATAAGCTAAAGGAATATCTTGGTGCAAAGAAGGTTATCTGGCTGCCATATGGAATATACAATGATGAGACTAACGAACATGTTGATAATGTATGTGCATTTACATCATCAGCTAATGTTGTTCTTGCATGGACAGATAATATTAATGACCCGCAGTATAATATGTCATTAGCAGATCTTAAGGTACTTGAATCGCAAACAGATACACTCGGTAGAAGGATAAATGTGCATAAACTATATATACCAGATGAACCAGTGTGTATAACAGAAAAAGACCTTAAAGGATATGTGTTTGCAGAAGGTGAGGATAACAGGGAATTAGGAGAAAGACTTGCTGCCAGTTATGCTAATTTCTATATATCTAATGATAAAGTTCTTGTTCCACAGTTTGGAGATAAAAAGGATAAGGATGCAGTAGAGTTGTTGTCAAAGCTTATGCCGGATAGAGAGGTTATAGGTATATATGCCAGAGATATAATAGTTGGTGGCGGAAATATACATTGCATAACACAGCAGATACCAGCGGGGATGAAGCAGAATACATAAACTTTAAGAAGTAAAGCAGTATGAAACAGTATATATAAGCTTTAAGAAACAATGATAGTGTAAAAAACACGTGCAGAAATGAGGATTAATATGAGTAGAATAACAGGTGTTGCTGCTATACAGATGAAGTGTGGCAGAGATGTTTTGGAAAATATAAAAAAAGCCGACAGACTTGTAAGAGATGCAGCTAAAAAGGGCGCAAATATAATACTTCTTCCTGAACTTTTTGAAAGACAGTATTTTTGCCAGGAAAGAAGATATGAGTACTATGAATATGCAAAAAGTGTGGATGAAGATGATGCAGTAGTACATTTTACTAAGGTGGCAAGAGAACTCGGCGTGGTTGTCATAGTAAGTTTCTATGAAAAAGATGTTAACCAGTTGTATAATACAGTCGCAGTTATAGATGCTGATGGTAATAATTTGGGGATATATAGAAAAACTCATATTCCGGATGATCACTTTTATCAGGAAAAATTCTATTTTGTACCTGGTAATACAGGGTTTAAAGTATTTAATACGAGATTTGGATGCATAGGTGTTGGTATATGCTGGGATCAGTGGTTTCCTGAGACGGCAAGAGCTATGGCGGTAGAGGGCGCAGAGGTGCTTTTCTATCCGACGGCAATAGGAAGTGAACCTATATTGGATTGTGACAGTATGATGCATTGGAGAAGATGTATGCAGGGACATGCTGCAAGTAATCTCGTTCCGGTTGTTGCTGCTAACAGGATTGGCATAGAGACAGTAGAGCCATGTGAGGAGAATGGAGGTCAGTCAAGTTCGCTTAAATTCTATGGTTCCTCCTTTATAACAGACAACACAGGTGATATAATATATCAGGCAGGAAGGGATAATGAAGAAGTTATTGTCCACAAGTTTGATTTTGATAAGCTGGCATATGAAAGACTTTCATGGGGATTATTCAGAGATAGAAGACCAGAAGTATACAAGAGGGCTATAAGTAAAGAGATGATGTAGTAATGTCTGTTTAATGTGAAAGTAATGTTCATAATAGGTTATATATTAGTGAAGTAACGGCCAAAAACTTAAAAAGTCATATATGCATAATTAATAAAAAAGTGCGCAGAAATAAGTAATGGCGTGAAAATAACCTTTTCGCATACGGAATAAAAGATATATTTTACACAAACTTAATAATAAAAAGTGCGCAGAAATGAGGAGTATTATGAAGAAACTGGTTATGGGCATGCTTGCGCATGTAGATGCTGGTAAAACTACACTTTCAGAAAGCATATTGTATACATCAGGAGCTATAAGAAAGCTTGGAAGAGTAGATAATAAGGATACATTTCTTGATAATAATGAATATGAAAGGCAGAGAGGGATAACTATATTTTCAAAGCAGGCATGTTTTAGTTATAAAGATCTTGATGTCACATTACTGGATACACCGGGACATGTTGATTTTTCTGCAGAGATGGAACGTACATTATGGGTGCTTGATTATGCAGTACTGGTTATTAATGGAATGGATGGAGTACAGGGACATACAGACACATTGTGGGGATTGTTAAAAAGACTGCATGTGCCTGTTTTCATATTTGTTAATAAAATGGACCAGCAGGGAACCAACAGACAAAGGCTGCTTGAACAGCTTAAGAATAAGCTGTCGTCTGGCTGTATTGATTTTACAGGATATATGAACGGAGTTAAACCTGATTATGAAGAAATAGCAACATGCAGTGAGAGTGCGCTTGAAGAGTATCTGTCATCATCGGAGGTATCAGATGAGAGTATAAGCAGGCTGCTCGATGAAAGAGATATATTTCCTGTTATTTTTGGTTCTGCGTTAAGACTTGATGGTGTTAGTGAGTTACTTGATATTATGAATGTATTTTGTAGCAGCAAAGAATATACAGATGATTTTTCAGCAAAGGTATATAAGATATCAAGAGATGACAGAGGAGAAAGACTTACGCATATCAAAGTTACAGGCGGTACGATAAAGAGTAAATGTCTTATTAATGATGAAAAAGTCAATCAGATAAGGGTGTATTCCGGAGATAAGTTTACAGCTGTTTCATGTGCAGAGGCAGGAAGTATATGTGCACTTACAGGATTGACACAAACGTATGCAGGACAGGCTATAGGAGATGGAGTAGAGGATAATTCCCCGGTGCTTACACCTGTACTTAATTATAAGATTAATCTTCCAGTAGGAACGGATCCTTCGCAGATGCTTTCAAAGTTAAGAGCGATTGAGGAAGAAGAACCACAGCTTCACATAGAATGGGATGAAAACTTTAAGGAAATACATGTCCAGGTAATGGGACAGGTTATGATAGAAGTGCTTCAGAATATAATTAAGGAGCGTTTTGGCATTGATGTAACATTTGGAGAAGGAAGTATTGTTTATAAAGAAACTATTGCTAATAAAGTTGAAGGAATCGGACATTTTGAACCTTTAAGACATTATGCGGAAGTACATCTTATTCTTGAACCCGGAGAGCCTGGAAGTGGTATGAGGTATGAGCTTGACTGCAGTGAAGATGTGCTTGCAAAGAACTGGCAGAGACTTATATATACACATCTGTGTGAAAAAACACATAAGGGTGTGCTTACGGGGTCGGCACTTACTGATGTTAAGATAACAGTTGTGGCAGGGCGGGCACATAACAAGCATACAGAAGGTGGAGATTTCAGACAGGCAACATACAGGGCTGTAAGGCAGGGACTCATGCAGGCTGAATCAGTTCTTCTTGAGCCTTATTATGAATTTGAATTACAGCTTGACAGACAGTTTGTAGGAAGGGCAATGACGGATCTTGAACGTATGGGTGCAACATTTACGATTAATGATACAGGAGATGGTGTATCCGTAATTGGAAACGGTCCGGTGTCATGTCTTGCCAATTATCAGGCAGAGGTTACGGCATATACGAAGGGAACAGGAAGTATAAGCCTTAAGATGTCAGGCTATAAGCCATGTCATAATCAGGATGAAGTGATAGAAAAGATAGGTTATGATGTTACAAGGGATATAAGAAACACACCGGATTCTGTATTCTGTGCACATGGAGCAGGATTCACTGTAAGTTGGGATGAAGTGTCAGAATATGCACATGTTGACAGTGTTCTGAATCCAAAGAATACTTCAAATACGCTTGAACCTATGACTTCAAAGCAGGCGGCAAGAACTGTATCAGAAGAATGGATTGGTACTGATGAGGTTGACAGAATACTGGCAGAAACATACTTTTCTAACAGCAGAGGTGATAATGAAAGAAGAAAGCTGTCAAAAAGAAAAGCATCAGAACAGCTTGGACAATATGTAGCTTCAAAATCATCTGACAGCTTAAAAAAAGCAAAGGTTCCAGGGGTTAGTTATCTGCTTGTAGATGGATATAATATAATACATGCATGGAATGAACTTGATGAACTTGCTAAGATTAACATGGATAGTGCAAGGGATAGACTGCTTGATATTATGTGCAATTATCAGGGTATGAAAAAATGTGAATTGATAGTTGTATTCGATGCATACAGACTTGCAGGACATAAAGAAGAGTATATGGATTATCATAATATCCATGTTGTATATACTAAAGAAGCAGAAACAGCAGATCATTATATAGAAAAGTTTGCACATGAGAATGGAAAAAAGTATAATGTGACTGTTGCAACATCAGATGGTCTTGAACAGGTTATCATAAGAGGTGCCGGCTGTCTTCTTTATTCAGCAAGGGAATTCGAGGAAGAAGTCAGGGCTATGGAAGAACATATCAGAAATGAATATCTGGTTAAAAGCTATTAATAGCAGAAGTTTTTACATAGTAGTCAGGATGCAGACAGAAAGAAGAGGTTTATTGTTATGAGTACATTATGGGTTATAGGAGATTCAACACTTAGCAGTTTTGAGGATAGGTATTATTATCCAAGGTATGGATATGGAACTATGCTTGATAAGTATCTTAATGATAATGTTAAGGTTGCTAATATTGCCCTTTCGGGAAGAAGTTCTAAAAGTTATACAACAGAGCCACAATATAAGGAACTTCTTAATGGTATGAAAGAGGGGGATTTTCTTATTATAGGTTTCGGGCATAATGATGAGAAGACGGAGGAGTCAAGATTTACTGATGCCAATGGAGACTATAAAACAGAAGGTTCTTTTGCACATTCGCTTTATGCTAATTATATTTTACAGGCTGATGAGGCTGGTTGTAAGACAATTCTATGTACACCTATAGTAAGAAGAACACCAACAGGGGAATGGAATGATACTCTGTTACATATAACACAGGATGTTGGAGAATTCAAAGGCGGTGATTATCCAGAAGCTGTAAGAAGGCTTGGAAGTACACTTGACATACCAGTTGTAGATATGACTAAAAAAACACATGAAGTATATGATATGCTTGGTGCTGATAAAACAATATATCTTCATGCATGGCCATCTAATAATAAATTAAGCGTGGATAACACTCATACAAACATTTGGGGTGCAAGGGTCAATGCGTATATGGTTATGTCGGCTATTAAAGAGTTAAATATAGCAGGTTTGTCTGAAAATATAGTTAACTTATCAGAAAATCCACTGGAATATAAGGATAAATATCTTGTATCCAATGCAGATTACAAACCTGTAGTATTCAGTGATAAGCTGGAAAAAAGCAAGCTTTTTGAAGATTATGGCGAATATAAGGGAACTGTTTTTGGTGATGTCATGAATAATATTGGTAAAGATGATTTTACACTTGAAACAGATAAAAACGGCAATATGCATATAGCTGTAAGAAATAATAAAGGCAAGATATCAGCAGTTACAGATGGAATTGCCATGTATTACAGACAGGTTGATGTTAATAAGAATTTCAGACTAAGTGCCAAGGTAAAGGTTAATAAGATATTTTCCAATGATCAGGTGTCATTTGGCCTTATGGTAAGGGATGATTGTTATGTAGATGAGAGCATGCCGGATATTCTTGGCGATTATGTGGCAGCAGCGCCATTATGTATAACAAGAAAAGAGAACACAGTAGGAACATATGCAAGAAAGAGCGGTGTACTCGTTCATGGACCTGCAACTGGTTTTGCCATAGAAGAAGGAAAAGAATATAATCTTACACTTGCTTCATCACAGGATGGATATATGGCACAGTTTGCAGATGGACCAGAAATTACAGGTGGATATGATTTCAAGCTTACAGCAATTGACCCAAAGCATGTCTATGTTGGTATGTTTGCATCAAGAAATGCTGATGTGACATTTTTTGATATTGATTTTAAGCTGTTGTAATAAGGC
>JBNMGS010000031.1:0-10257 GCA_050872365.1 Lachnospira sp. | reverse complement strand
TCAGTGCCTTATATCGTCCGTTCGTCAACTAACGTTGACATCACTAAACAGTAATATTAGTTTGCAAATAAAGCTGTTGATAAATATCTATCACCAGAATCAGGAAGAAGTGCAACGATATTCTTTCCCTTATTTTCCGGTCTGTTAGCAAGTATTGTTGCTGCCTTTAAAGCTGCACCTGATGAGATACCTACAAGGATACCTTCACTAACTGCGAATGCTCTGCCTTCTTCGAAAGCATCATCATTCTCTATAGGAAGTACTTCATCATATACTTTTGTATTAAGAACCTTAGGTACGAATCCGGCACCAATACCCTGAATCTTATGTGCACCTGCTGTACCCTTAGAAAGAACAGGGCTTGTAGCTGGCTCTACAGCAACTATCTTAACATCAGGATTCTGTGACTTAAGATACTCACCAATACCTGTTATAGTTCCACCTGTACCTACACCTGCAACAAATATGTCAACCTTACCATCAAGCTGTTCCCAGATTTCTGGACCAGTTGTAGCCTTGTGTGCTGCCGGGTTAGCTGGATTATCAAACTGTCCTAATATTAATGAACCTTCAATTTCCTTGTTAAGTTCTTCTGCCTTTGCTATAGCACCCTTCATACCCTTAGCACCTTCTGTAAGTACAAGTTCTGCACCATAAGCCTTTAAAAGATTTCTTCTTTCTACTGACATTGTATCTGGAAGTGTAAGGATTGCTCTGTATCCCTTAGCTGCTGCTACTGAAGCAATACCGATACCTGTATTACCACTTGTTGGCTCAATAATTGTAGCTCCTGGCTTTAAAAGTCCCTTCTTTTCTGCATCATTAATCATAGCTAATGCAATTCTGTCCTTAACTGATCCTGCTGGATTCAGATACTCAAGCTTAGCAAAGATGTTAGCATTAGTAACTCCTGCCTTCTTAGTATATCCGTTTAACTTAAGTAATGGTGTCTTTCCTACTAATTCTGCTGCGCTTTCTACATAACTACTCATATTATTAATCCTCCTATAATGTGTTCTTTTTTGTTTTCCCATAAACCTATATGTTTAATGTGTTTATGATTGAATTATATTCTCTGTTAACCAATCTGTCAACTATTATTTTTATTTTTATTCAATTTTTATTCCAATTTATATTTCTATTTGCATTTACAATTTTTCAATTATATCTATTTTTAATTTTTTTGAATTGAAAAAATTACAAAATTGTAAATTACAATTGCACACTTGATTTCCTGTTTAGCTTTATATTACCAGTCAGCACTCATAATCTTCTAAAGTAACTTTATGCATACAAATAAGACTGCCACAATAAGGAAAATATACAATATTAAGATATCTGAAATAATCATCAACCCACATAAAATGTATATAATTCTTATTGCAGCAGTCTGCTTTAACAATAAAATATTCAATTAACTTTACACTATACAACGTATCATCCGAATTTCTCAACTACATCTGCCTTCATAATTCTGTCAGCATATTCAACACCATATTTTTTTACAATATACTTATAGCTCTTTAACAGCTGTGGAGTTCTTGATGATGTGTCATGTGCATCAGATGCAACATAATCTATAACATGGTCTTTTAAAAGTGCTTTAACACATCTTTGCACTGCCCAGCCATTATCACCGGTAACAGAGGCTGCATTTACCTGTATATCTGCTCCCAACTGTTTAAGATCATATATATAATCCCAATCTTTTACTGTACATACATATCTTTCGACATGTGCTACTATTGGATGATATCCTGACATAATAACATCAAGCACTGCACCTCTCACCTTTTCAGACTCTACATTCGGAGAAAACTCAATAAGCACCGTATCAGAACCACACATTGTCTTTTCTTGAAGCTTGTCAAGATTATCAAGCACTTCCGACCTGTAATATATTTCCCTTCCAAGATATATCCCCATATCAGGGAGTTCTTTTTCTGCTAGTTCAGCCAATATCTCATAATTCTCTACTATCTTGCTATAATGTGCCATACCTCTTTTAGGATGAAAATGCGGTGTAAGTATAACATCTCTTGTACCATCCTCATATGCCATTTTTAACATTTCAAGACTTGTTTGTATATCAGGTGAACCATCATCAACTCCAAAAAGCATATGGTTATGTATATCAGTAAATCCTGTATATTCAACCTGTTCTTCAACTTTTTTCATATTTTAATATAACTCTCTTTCTATATTATATAGGTAATTCATAACATATTAATCGGACAGCTAATTCTCTTTTGCTTGTACTGATGTTTCTGTTTAATCAATACACGAAACAAGAATATTATTTTAAGCTTATACATTTCACTTTTTATATGAATCTGATCCAGATACTATGTTCACAATATTTTTATTATAAAAATATACATTCTTTTTGTCAACCAACCATCATTTTATTACTATAAACCATCATCTTATTACATTTATTACCATGAACCATCATCTTATTACATTTATTACATTTCAACTTATTATATTTCACTTATGACAATTTCTGATATAATCAGCATCAAAAAATCTGCCACAAAGCATATATTTACCTTTTAAACGACCTTACAAACCATTTCTTTGCAATTCATACAAGCAGCATATAATTATTCACAGCCAGATAACAGTTATAAAGCTTTTGATTTAGATATTTCTTCAAGATACCTCTGTCCTATTACACTAACAGCCGCACCTTTTCGCGATATATACCCTATTTCCATTCTTTCATCCGAGTCAAGCTTTACCGCACAATAATTGTCTCCATTCAGTTCTTCACATATGATTCCTGAGCATAACGTATAACCATTAAGTCCTACCATAAGATTAAGCATTGTTGCTCTGTCATTGGCTTTTATGAGCTGCTTATATTCATATGTACTAAGAACTTCCTCCGCATAATAAAATGAATTATACTCTCCCTGGTCAAACGACAGACAAGGATAATCCTTCAACTCTTCAAGTGCAATCTTATCCCTATGTGCCAGAGGATGTGTCTTACTCATATAAACATAAACATTGCACTCCAATAACGGATGGAACTCAAGCATACTTTCCGTAAATATCTTCTCTAGTACTTTTCTGTTAAAATCATTAAGATAAAGTATTCCTATCTCACTTTTGCCATTCTTAACATCTTCAACAACTTCATGTGTTTTAGTTTCATGCACTGCAAATTCATATTCATCCATACCATACTGCTTTACCATCTCGACAAATGCATTAACCGCAAATGTATAATGCTGCATAGATACACTGAATTTTTTCTTCACCTCTGACTTTGATACATATCTAGCATCTAAAAGTTCAAACTGTTCCATAACCTGCCTTGCATATCCAAGGAATTCTTTGCCATCAGGTGTTACAGCTATGCCATTCTGAGAACGTCTGAATATCTGTATTCCTATCTCTTCCTCAAGTGCATGTATAGATGTAGACAGACTTGGCTGTGATATATAAAGTTTTTTTGCTGCTATATTAAAAGAATCTGATTCTGATACAGCTATTGCATATTTTAACTGGTTTAAAGTCATATTTATCCTCATTTCCAATAACACTATAATTCATATAAATGATATCATCATTATAAACTCTGTTCAACATAAACTATATTTATGCTAATAACATTTATGCTAATCACATCACCTGGCATTTAATTTATTAGAAGCATTGATATATTTCAAATAATATCCTTCAAATAATATATTTTACTAATCGCTTATTCTTTAATATATAAAAGTATCAAAAAAGATTGTCACAATAAGGATATATACAACACATAGCTTCCTGATATAAACATTAATCTATACAGCTCTTTTAATCCCTATTGCAACAATCTTATATACCTCATATATTGTTCTTATATGGTGAATTAATAAATATTTCCTGACATAACCAGATAAAATCTATAGACACAGCCAATACAATACAGCTATCACGCCATCTTCTGCAGGAATGCCCTCGTTCTTTCACTCTTTGGATTATCTATTACATCTTCCGGCTTTCCCTCTTCGACTATCACACCACCATCCATGAATATCACTCTGTCTGCTACATTTCTTGCAAATGCAATCTCATGCGTAACTATAACCATGGTCATCTTCTCATCTGCCAGGGCTCTTAAAAGCTTAAGAATACCTGCAGTTATTTCAGGGTCAAGTGCTGATGTAGGCTCATCGAAAAACAGCATCTTAGGATTCATGGCAAGTGCTCTGGCTATAGCAACTCTTTGCTGCTGCCCACCTGATAACTGACCAGGATAACTATCTTCCTTATTCTCAAGTCCAACTTTTCTAAGCAGCTCTCTTGCTTCTGCTATAACCTCATCTTTATCTCTTTTCTGGACATTAACCGGCGCATCTATAACATTCTTAAGAACTGAGAAATGTGGAAAAAGATTAAAATTCTGGAAAACAAGTCCAAAATCATTCTTAATCTCGTGTAATTTTTTCTTATCTACATACTGTGTAGCACCGGATTCATTTAAAGTTGCACTCTCACCGCAGTAAGCAAGTGTTCCCTCATCCATGGTTTCAAGAAGAGTAGCGCATCTTAAAAATGTTGACTTTCCTGAACCGGATGGTCCTATAATAGCTACAACTTCACCTTCTTTTACATCTATTGATATATCCTTTAACACCTCAAGATTACCAAATGCTTTCTTAACATGTTTCATTTCCAGTAAATTCATATTAATCCTCATTTCTACGCACGTTTTTCGCATAACGAGTTTGTGTCAGGTGTGCGCAGACACAAATCCCGCGTGTGAACAATTCATTTTCACACCAATCCCGCTAATTCTTATACTACTTATAGTAACGCATTTTCTTTTCTATAGTTTCCATAACCCAGGCAACAACAAAGTTAAATACATAATAGAATACACCTGCTACAAAAAGTGGCATTATACTTGCATTAGCCGCTGCAATCTGTTTTGCAAGTGTAAACATCTCTGTATATGCAAGTGCAAAAGCAAGTGATGTATCCTTGACAAGTGTTATTACTTCGTTTGTTACCGGTGGAAGTACTATTCTCATCATCTGAGGTAGTACTATTCTTACAAATGTCTGACTCTTTGTATATCCAAGAACAGAAGCTGCTTCATGCTGTCCAACAGGTATCGCTTCTATACCTGATCTGAATATTTCTGCAAAATAAGCCGCATAATTCAAAGAAAATCCAATAATAACTGCATAGAATCTGTAACTATATGATAGTGATATTCCAAATATATAATATGGACCAAAGAACACAACAAGTAACTGCAACATAAGAGGTGTACCTCTCATGATAGATATGTATATCTTGGCAATCCATCTGACCACTTTAATCTTTGATATTCTTATAAACATAAGAAGCATACCTAAAGGAAATGAGAACACCAATGTAAGAACAAATATCATAAGTGTAGCGAGCATACCACTTGCAAGCTTACCTACAACATCTGCAAAATCACTCATAAAGCCTGATGACTTCTTATCTGCTGTGACATCATTAACCTTATTATCAGCACTTAAGCATATGCTTTCTTCAAGTCCCCAGTCTTTGGCAATATCTTCAAATGTACCGTCAGCAAGCATATCATAAAGTGTTTCCTGCACAGTATCCCTAAGCTCTGTATTACCCGGCTTAAAGCCTATGCCATACTGTTCCTTTGACACCTGCTCTGATAACATACGGAACTGACTGCCTCTTGCTTCAAGTTCATACTTTGCAACACCCATATCCATACATATCGCATCTACAGAGCCTGATTCAAGATTCATAAAAGCCGCATTGTAATCTCCAACCTGCTGAAGAGAAGCAAAACTCTTAGCAAGTGCAAGGTTCTCATCCGTTGCATCCTCACCTGTAAAGGCTGCAAGTGCAGACGAATCTGCCTGAACAACAACAACCTTTCCTGATAAATCTGCTAACTTATTAATAGAAGAACTTGATTTAACAATAACCACCTGTGAATTATCTATATATGGAGTTGTCCATGTGTAATCTGACTCCCTGCCATTCATAGTAAAACCGTTCCATATACAATCAATCGTTCCCGATGCCAGTTCCATATCCTTTGAATCCCAGTCTATTGGCTGCTTTACAAGCTCCCATCCGTTACGCTTACATACTTCCTCTGCAAGTGACAGATCAAAGCCTACGTATTCACCATTATCATCCTTATATCCATATGGTGGGAATTCAGCATCAAAACCTACTGTAAATGTTGTAATACCCGACTGCTTTTTCTTACCTCCACATGCTGTAAGTGTCCCAGCTATAAGTGAACACACTAAAAGCACAAGTAACATACGTTTTATCGTTTTACTATTAGTAAAAGTCTTCATGTTTCAATTCTCCATTTCACTTCACTGCCACGTGAATAATTTATAACTTTAATACACTAAATCGTACCCTACTTAAAGTGATATGTCAACCAATTTCACATGTTTTATATTCCCAGATAATAATAGTTGCACAAGCCGGTACTTCTTTATTTTATAACAGAATCTGCAAAACACCATATGTAGACATGTCAACTATTTTTCTTACTTAACAACATTATTCTCCCTGATATCAGAAACAAGCTGCCTTCTGAATGCACGGCATCCATTTTCATTCCAATATTTTTTCTTTTCTATCTTAATAACCTCAAATGTTGTATTAAGTATATGTGACTTATAACTTGTAACCGGAGCCTTTCCTGGATAAAATACAGTAATCGAATCTCTGTATTCATCTTCATCAAGGTCATAATCCTTTGCAAACTGTTCTGCTAATTCTTCTGTAGTTATTCTTTTAATATGAGCATAGTATCCAACAAGATATGCAAAATAATCAACATCAAACTTCTCAACCCAGTAATCATCTGATGCAACAAATACAACTACCGGGAATTCCCTATTATCATCTGATATAAGATTCTTTAATACATCATAATCTTTGTCATCGCCTATGTTCTTGACATTCTGCCTTAATCTTTCTATATCACATATTCCTATATTATCTGCAATCTCTCCATAGAAATTCGGACGGCTGAATAATATGTTCTCATTATCCCTGTATTTCTCTGTTGGTTCAGCATACTCATTACTGACATCAAACACTAATCTATCTTCCTTCTTTTCAATAGATGCCACTGATATCCATAATCTGTTTGGAATCTTAGAATCAAGGTGTGATGTTATCTGCTTAAAATATAATCTGTCTGGATTATACTTTATTGATACTCTGTATCCAGGACTTTCATTTTCATAAGAAGTGACAATATCTGGCATATCATCAAATACTTCTGAAAATCTTGAACTTATCCATGAATATATGTAATTAACCGCCTTTTTATACGCATCCTCCATAGGCAGGTTCGTAACATCTATAAATGAATGTGACTGAAAAACTTTATATGTACCAAGTTTCTTAAAAGGCTCGAACTTTCTTCTTTTACTTACAGTTTCACTATCCTGTCCCTTTTCATGATCTATCCTTTTAAACACTTCATTTAGTCTTTCATCATCCGGACCTATCTGATTCACAATCCTTACTATATTATTAACTGTAAGCTCTATTCCCTTTTCTGATGTATCCATCCACAACTGTTCTATAGCCCCAGGTCTTTTGAACTTATAAAATATCTTGGCAAGCTCTGTGTCAGAATCAAACAATTCCTCTATATAAGGATGTAATGGCTCATTTTCAAACTTAAGCCTGTAATGACACCTCAACATATCATTCCATTTTTTATCCTTGTAATGCTGATGTCCAAGGTCCTCAAGTAATCCTACAATAGAATCATCACACAGCTCAAATGTAGCAAGTATACTGTTCATTTTACGCGCAAGCGCCTCATTACCTATACCAAACGCTGACCCCTTATATCTCATATCATGCTCTATCTCATGCCATCCTTCAAATGAATTCGTTCTTACCTGAACTTCAAACGTATCATCAACATAATCTGAAAGATATGGATTGACTATAGTTTTGCTAAGATATGCCGGAAGTCTGAATATTCCATTAACCTTCATAGCCTTGAACTCATACTCATTATTCTCAGTAGTTTCCCACATTCCAGGAGATGCAAACAATGTATCAAGAAGCTTTCTGCATATATCAACATCATCAGCAAAATATAATATGATACGTATACCTATAAGGTCCTGCATCTTCTTATCTGCATTCTCACCACCTGGTCTTCTATAATCCTTGAATATCAGCTTGTTAACCATAGAATCAACAGCTTTAACTCTGTAAGCTATTCTATAATAAAAGCCTGCTCTTTTTAACTTTTCTTCTATTATGCTTAACAGGTCATCTTTAACAACCTGTGGAACAACTATCTTTTCAACATTTTCTTTTGTAAATAATTTATTAACCTCATTCATAAGTGATACCATCCAGTTTCTTATATTTATTTACATATATCTTTATAAAGCCGGCAATCCTACATGTCTGCCTTAAATATAACCCCTTCTGCGTTTTCATTCACACAGCTTAATGAACATAGTATACCATATTTTTCCTTATAAAAACTAATAATTTGCTTAATTTTCTATTATATGTTATACTCTTGGTACTTATTAGTATATTAACATTACTGTTTACATATATCTTATATATACCAGGAGGAATGAACTATGGTTATTCATGAATCAGCTGAAGATTATCTTGAAACAATACTTATGCTTAGCAAGAAGTTACCCGTTGTACGTTCTATAGATATTGCCAACGAAATGGGCTATAAAAAGTCCAGTGTGAGTATAGCAATGAAGAATCTTAGAGAATCAGAACATATACGGGTAACTAAAGAAGGCTACATATACCTTACAGATTCCGGCAAAGAAATAGCCGAGATGATATACGAAAGACACCAGATTCTTTCATCATGGCTTATAAAACTGGGTGTCAACAAAGAAGTTGCTGAAGAAGATGCATGCCGTATTGAACATGATATAAGCAAAGAATCCTTTAATGCTATTAAAAAGGCTATCTCTATGCAGTTGGCAGAACTTGACAAGTAGATACCGGTGTTTTAAACAACGATATTTTTAAATACGAACAATACATAAAGAAAATAAACAAAAGACAGACTTAATAAAGTTAATAATATAAAGATAATAATATAAACATTATTATAAAAATATACCAGCGGATTACTATAATAGTCCACTGGTATATTTTTATACATCATTATATATTTATATATTCTCAGCATTTTTCAGCATTAATACACTACCTTAATATCATAATCTCTATAAACATCAGGCACCTTTTTATCTGTTATAAACTTCACTTCCTCAGGTCTTGCAAATGTTACTGAACTTACATTATCAAACTTATCAGAATCAACCAGAACATATCTGTTGTTACAATGGGCTGCTGCCGTTTTTTTAACCGCTGCCTCACTTATATCAGGAGTCGTTATTCCACTCTTTTTACTTACTCCGTTTGCACCAAAAAAACCTTTATTAAAATTGTATTCCCTAAGAGCTTCCACAGCACTGCTTCCAACTACTGCTTCTGTCGAACCTTTCAGTTCACCACCTATAAGAATAACCCTAAAACCTGCTATAGCAAGATTCCTTGCATGTGCAACTGCATTAGTCACATAAGTTGCACTTTTCTCCCTTATATAATCTATCATGCATCCAGTAGTTGTTCCTGCATCTATAAATACAAAATCATCCGGCTCAATAAGCGATGCTGCATACTTTGCTATGGCCTTCTTGGCATCCATATTAACTTCTTTCTTCTGTGAAACTGTAGGTTCTTTTCCTGAAAACTCATAATTAACCGATACAGCGCCGCCAAACACTTTAACAAGCTTGCCTTCTTCATCAAGAGTATTAAGATCTCTTCTTATTGTTGACTCCGATATCCCAAGCTCATCTTTAATTTCATTAACAGTTATGCTGCCTTTTTTTCTAAGTAGCTGCAATATAATCTCATGTCTTTTTTCTGTCAGCATATTCTTCACTCCGTTTCACATATCAATATAGCACCATACTAATATTATTACTTAAAAACGTCAAGGATGTTTCGTAAAACCACAAAACATTCCTGACGTTTTATCAACATTCTATAACCAGCAATTCATATATATATAACTAACCTGGTAAAAGCTTAATTATATATTATGCTGCATGTGCCAAGTATTATAACTATCGCTGCTTTATGGGAGCTTTGAAACGTCAGTCTCAATAATAATCTTTCTTATAGGAAGTATTCCTCCCGGTGACACTGATAATTCATCCACACCCATTTTTAAAAACTCTCTTG
>JBNMGS010000030.1:0-10279 GCA_050872365.1 Lachnospira sp. | reverse complement strand
TGATTCCATAGGATACAGAGGTGAAAGTATAGAGAACCTTAAAGAATTGTATACTAATGGGAAGATATCAGTAAGCAGTCAGGAAAAGCTTCATGAGATGTCAGATGAGCTTGAAAAACTTCAGAGCCAGTATAGCGAATCAGATAGGGAACTTGGTATGAAAGAGGCCATGCTTAACAGGATAGAAGGAAGTATTTCATATGCAGTATCACAGATAGAAGAACGCTTTGGTGCTTATGAGGAGTTTGAGTGTGATAATCCTGATGATTATGTTAACAATAATGTTATCATAGTTAATTCAATGGAAAAAAAGCTTAAAGAAGAAACAAGCGCAGGCAGAAAACTGGAAAGTGAACTTAAGGATATCCAGGTGTGCAGAAAAGATATCGAAAGAATAATGTCAAACTCAGGAATAGAAGTACTGGATGAAGAAATATTGAAAAAAACAGACATAAAATATTCTGATTATAGTCTTCTTGACAAAGAATATGAACAGACAGCTAAAGAGTATTCATCAATACTTAAGCTGGAATATAAAAAGGCGGATGAATTCGCACGATACAAGTCAAAGCTTATAGATGAACTTAAAAAGTATAATGCAGATGATCTTGCAACACAGATAAGTATGTCGGTTGATATGCCAAAGGATGCACAGCAGACTCATTCATTGATAGTGTCAATAGATGAGACAAACAGTTTTATTGAACTTGAAAAGACGAGAGTGCATAAGGGCATCGAAGATATGGAAAAGATAAAGGATAACTTCGAAAACCGTTGCATACAGACATGCAGCAACATACGTACAGAGCTTGAAAGACTTCCAAAGCTTTCACATATTAAAATGGATAAAGAGGATATATCAATAATAGGTCTTGTTATTCCATACGTTAAAGAAAGTGAATATAAAGAGAAAATGTCAGAGTATATAGATGAGACTATAGAAGCAGCGGAGAGTTTTAAAGATCAGGATGAAAGATTCAGATATATACGTAACAGACTTACATGGAAGAGACTTTTTTCTGTTATAGTAACAGATATGAATTCAATAAGGATTAATCTGTATAAGAGAGAACGGATAAAAGATCAGAGCAGATATTTGCGGTATGAGGAAGCAGTCGGTTCTACAGGACAGTCACAGGGTATATATATACAGTTCCTTATAGCAATAATTAATTATATATCTAACATTAATACGGTATCAGATGGCGGAATTATAGGTAACACTATATTCATAGATAATCCTTTTGGTGCAGCCAAGGATATATATATATGGGAACCTATATTCAAGCTGCTGTCAGTTAATCACATACAGCTTATTGTTCCGGCAAGAGGTGCAACACCGGCGATAACGTCACGTTTTGATGTGAATTATATATTAGGACAGAAAATGTCTGATAACAGACAGCAGACAGTTGTTGTTGATTATTATAGTAATGTTAAAGAACAGGAACTTGAATATACACGTATGAATTATGAACAGGCGAGCTTTGACTTTATTTAATTCGTTATGAGCGTTATATTATGATGTATGTGTCAAAAGTATAAAAAAGTCGTTTCTGCTTGCAGAAAAAACCTTTTTTACTTGGGACACGCATCATATTATTACTTTAGCTGTGGAATATTCAGAATATTTTATATTAGCATTCAAAATGTTTCTATATTAATATACAGAGTGTTTCCACGGGGTATTTTACATTAACTGGCGGTTTACAACAATATCTCACTGTGATAAAATTATACGGAGTGTTTAGATATGAGGGTCAATTTATTGACACATTGGAGGTCTTTAACGTGGATAAATACGAGTTTAATATAAAGTTGGAACAGATTAAGAAGCTTGCTGCAAAGAAAGAATATAAGCAGGCGGCAGCTATAGCCAAAGAGATGAACTGGAACAAGGTAAAGGATTGGCCTACACTTGCAACAGTTATTAACGTTCAGGAAGCTGCAGGAGACTATGAGGAAGCAAGGGATATGGCAATACTTGCTTATAACCGTAATCTTGGTGGAAGAAAGCTTATATATAAGCTTACAGAATTCTTTATCAAGGTAAATGATTTTGAAAATGCAGAAGAATTGTATAAGGAATATGCCAAGATGTCTGCGCATGACGTTAATAAGTATATTCTTTATTATGATTTAAGAAAAGCACAGGGGGCACCGGATACAGAACTTATCAAGATACTTGAGGATTACAAGGAATCAGAAATAGATGAAAAATATATGTATGAGCTTGCTGAACTGTATTATAAAACAGGACGCAAGGAAGATTGTATCAAAACGTGTGATAACCTTGTTCTTTGGTTTCAGGATGGCATATATGTTGAGAACGCTGTAAAGCTCAAGGAAAAACTTGGAGTAAACCTTTCTAATACGCAGAAGCAGATTCTTAAAGAGATTAAGGCAAGAAAGTCTGATGAAGAGGCTAACAAAGAAAGACTTTTCATGGAACAAAAAGAGCTTGCACGTCTTAAAAAGGATGATGTCGGAGATGTACTTGCAGAAGATGACAGTGAAATGGCATCACAAGTAGCAGCAGATGCAAAGGCAGCAGACAGAAAGACAGGACATGGTATTAATGTTAATGTGATAAATAATGAAAAAGTCTCTGACGTCAGGTCTGAAACAAAGATAGAAGAAAGTGAAGATGCAGACACGGAAATTAAAACAGATGCAAAGTCTGAAGAAAAACAGGGATTAAATTCAGAAGCAGCAAAACAATCTGGAAATAAAGATAAAACTGATACGACAGACGGAGTGTCGATAGATCTTGTTCAGAATAACCAGAATAAGGCACTGAAGGAATCTATAGTAAAAGCACTTGAACGCCAGAATGAGGCTAAAAAGGAAACGGTAGGAGCAATATCTAAAGATATAAGTAAAGCTGTTCTGACGAATGAAAGCAATACAGGTAATGAAAAGAATGCGGATGTAAGTTTTAAAGATAATGTAACAAAAGCTTCACTATCTCTTAAGGAACTTATTGAGAATGCCAAGAAGAATATAGAGAATAGCTGTGAAAAGATAAGCAGGGAAGACGAAGAAGAGGCAAGACGTGCAGCACAGAAACGTATAGATGAGAAAGCAGAAACTATGGATATAGAGGTTTCTGTTCCTAATTACAGTATGTATGATACACATAATCTTCAGGAGGAACTTGCTAATAATGTAAAGGATCTGATTGAAGATGAACAGGAAGAAACATTCAGGCCGCCATTTAAGAGAATGGAAACTGCAACACAGGCTGACAGTAATGTTGCAAAAGATTTCCAGACAGGACCAATATTAAATAGTTTTGTTTCAGATGAAGCACAAGAGCAGGAATATGCTGGAGAAGATGAGCAGATAGAAGGTCAGTTAAGCATTATGGACTGGATGGAATCTGTAAGGGAAGAAAAATACGGAAAACAGGATACAAGAGAATTCTCTAAAGCAGAGCTCGAACGTATGCTTGATGAAAAGGATGAAAAGAGCGAGGCTTATGAACGTATAATTGCCAAGAAGAAGGAAGAAGCACTAAATAAGGGCACAGAATTTGACGAAGCAGAAGCTAAGAGAGCAGCAGAAGCGGAGATTACTCTTGATTCTGTTAAGAGAGACCTTGCTATGAGAACAGGTAAGGCAGCATTTATTCTTGAGCAGGATACAGCTAAAGAACTTAAGAATGCAGAAAAATATAGCCAGCCAGAGGCAGGCATTAGTGATAATACAGCAGTATTAGATAAGCATATTAATGATATTAATGTGGAAGCATCTGTAAATGGCATTAATATACAGAATAATGTTGTTGACGAGTCTGAGAGTAAAGCTGATGTTAATGAATCTGAGAACAAAGCTGATGTCAGTGAGGAACTTACACTTAATACAACTCAGTTTAATCCTGTAACAGATGAGGTACTTAAAGATTATAAACAGAGCACATCAGATAATAGTAATCCTGTATATAACAATATGGCAATACAGCAGGAAGAGACAGCAGCGGCTGATTCTATAACTGATATGTATTCTGTCAGGGATGATAAGAACGAGAATCAGATAGATGATATAGATGAGCAGCCAGAAAAGAAGCTCTCCGGTGAACTTGCAAAGATATTCAGAAAGTACAGAGAAATGCCTGGCCTTGAAGCACAGCTTGTTGAATTGTTTGAATCACTTGATAAAGAGATGGATATGAATACCTCATCAAGAGGTAATATACTTATATCAGGTAATTCAAGTTCAGATAAGACAGACCTTGCAAGAACAATTGTAAGAGCTATTAATTATGTATATCCTGATAAGCCTAAAAAGATTGCCAAAACTTCTGGTGAAAGTATTAACCAGAGAGGTATAAGCAAGGCTATGGGTAAGCTTAAGGGAACTGCACTCATCGTAGAAGGAGCCGGAACTATCCAGCCAAAGAGAATCAATGAAATCGTTTCATGTATGCAGGAAGATACAGACAGGATGATAGTTATATTTGAAGATTCTGATGCAGAGATGAATGTACTTCTTAACTTCAACCCTGATCTTACTAAAACATTTAATCACAAGATAACACTTAAGCAGTACAATGTTAACGAGCTTGTTGAGATGGCTAAAAGATTTGCCAGAAAGAGACAGTATGAAGTCGATGATGATGCACTTCTTGAACTTTACTTAAAAATCGATAAGCTTCATAACATGAATGATAATATAAAGCTTGATGATATAAAGGAAGTTATTAACAAGGCGATTGCTAATTCTGAAAAGAGAGCATCAAGAAGATTCTTTGGTGGCCTTAAGAAGAAACGTAGTGATAATGGTGATGTAATATTCCTTACAGAAGCAGATTTTAAAGATTGATAATAATGAAGAAAAGCGTTAAAAGTATGAAGAAAAGCGTTAAAAGTATGAAAGATATGACAGAATATTTGTTATAGATGGAGTATTTTATACAAAAGATTTGTGTCTTGGCGCATTTGACACAGACTTATTATGTGATTAAAGGGTAAAAAGGTATTATCGATGCATGCCTGCATGCAAATCGATGTATTCATTATATGTAACAAAGTGCGCAGAAATGAGGATTAATATGAATATTGAAGAAATGTCAGTAAATGCAATCAGAGTATTATCTGCTGATGCCATCCAGAAGGCCAACTCAGGACATCCGGGGCTGCCACTTGGAACAGCACCTATTGCTTATGAATTATTCTCAAAGCATATGAATTACAATCCACAGAATCCAGAGTGGGTTAACAGAGATAGATTCGTTCTTTCAGGCGGTCATGGTTCTATGCTTTTATATTCTTTATTCCATCTTTTTGGAATAGGTAATCTTTCGCTTGATGAAGTGAAGAATTTCAGACAGTTTGGTTCTTTAACACCAGGACATCCTGAGTATGGACATACAGTTGGTGTTGAAGCTACAACAGGACCACTTGGACAGGGTATGGCCATGGCAGTAGGTATGGCTATGGCAGAAGCTCACCTTGCATCTGTATTCAATAAGGAAGGCTATCCGGTAGTTGACCATTATACATATGTTTTAGGTGGAGATGGATGTATGATGGAGGGGATCTCATCAGAATGCTTTTCACTTGCTGGAACATTAGGACTTTCAAAGCTTATTGTATTCTATGATTCTAACAATATATCTATTGAAGGAAGTACAGATATTGCATTTACAGAAGATGTTGTGACAAGATTCAAGGCATTTGGTTTCCAGACAATAGAAGTTGAAGATGGCAACGACCTTGAAGCTATCGGAAAGGCTATTGAAGAAGCCAAGGCTGATAAGACAAGACCATCACTTATCAAGGTTAATACTCTTATAGGATATGGCTGTCCAGCCAAGCAGGGTAAGGCAAGTGCACACGGTGAGCCACTTGGTGTTGATAATGTTGCAGCGCTTAAGGAAAATATCGGATGGCCATGTAAGGGTGATTTCGAGGTTCCGCAGGAAGTATATGATCATTACAAAGAGCTTTCAGCTAATATGGCAAAGGCAGAGGATAAGTGGAATGAGCTTTTTGCTTCTTATATAGAGAAGTATCCAGAGATGAAAGAGTTATGGGATAATTATTTTGATGGTTATGATATGTCTGATTTGTTCAATTCTGAAGAATACTGGGCAAAGAGCGATAAGCCGGAAGCTACAAGAAGTACAAGTGGAACTATTCTTAATATGATAAAGAAGGCTATGCCTAATCTTATAGGTGGATCAGCAGACCTTGCACCATCTAATAAGACTAATATGAAGGATGCAGGAGATTTTTCTAAGGATAACTATGCAGGAAGCAATCTTCACTTTGGTGTAAGAGAACAGGCTATGGCAGCTATTGGTAACGGAATTATGCTTCATGGAGGTCTTAAGGCATTTGTTGCTACATTCTTTGTGTTCAGCGATTATGTTAAGCCAATGGCAAGACTTACATCACTTATGAAGCTTCCATTAACATATGTATTCACACATGACAGTATCGGTGTAGGTGAGGATGGACCAACACATGAACCTATCGAGCAGCTTGCAGCATTCCGTTCACTTCCAGGTTTCACAGTATTCAGACCATGTGACAGAACAGAAACAGCAGCAGCATGGATGTATGCAGTTGAGAATGAATGCGGTCCAACAGGACTTGTTCTCACAAGACAGAATCTTCCACAGATGGAAGGCTCATCAAAGGATGCACTTAAGGGTGGATATGTAATAGCAGATTCTGATAAGTCAGTTCCGGATGCAATCATTATTGCAAGTGGTTCTGAGGTAAGTCTTGCAGTTAATGCTAAGGAAGAACTTAAGAAGGATGGCATTGATGTAAGAGTTGTAAGTATGCCAAGTATGGAACTTTTCGATAAGCAGTCAGCAGAATACAAGGAGAGTGTACTCCCTGATGCTGTAAGAAAGAGAGTGGCGGTTGAAGCACTTTCAGACTTTGGATGGTACAAGTATGTTGGTCTTGATGGCAAAGTTATTGCCATGGAAGGCTTTGGTGCTTCAGGTCCTGCAGCTACATTATTCGAGCACTTTGGATTCACAGTTGATAATGTTGTTAAGACTGTAAAGGAAGTTATTGGATAATAGGATAAGCCCTACCGCTAAAAATAAATATAAAAATAAATAATTATGTGAGTGTCAAAATGCCAAAATAAATTTTGACACTCTTGTTTATACAAGATTTACTACATTTAATGTGACGATTAAGGTAGCATTTAATCTGCTAAACAACAGTAAAAAGCTCTGGTTTAATTGATAGAATGTGCAAAATAATATTGCATATATCAATTATAACCAGAGCTTTTTATTATAATACAATTAATTAGCATCATATTACGCTTAATATATAAAATAACATATTAATCAAAAAGTCTGATAAAACATTGGCTATAAGAGAAATGTAAAGAGTATTCAAGCAAAAAGATAAAAATAAATAAAATACATATAAAATACAATAAATTAACATATATTTACTTGAAATAATAAAAAAAGGGGTATATACTATCGATATAAAGATTGTTAGAGTATTAACAATCTAATCAAACAGACAAATGATTGCATTGGGGTGCAACCGGCGGATTAGTAGATATACTATTAATCCGGATTAATCACTTATTATTTTATTCTATTTTAGGAGGTACAGGATTATGGTACGTTTTACATTACCAAGAGATTTATATCATGGTAAGGGAGCTCTTGAAGCACTTAAGACTCTTAAAGGAAAGAAGGCTATCATCTGTGTTGGTGGTGGTTCTATGAAGCGTTTCGGATTTCTTCAGAGAGCTGAGGAATATCTTAAAGAAGCCGGAATGGAAGTTAAGTTATTCGAGGGTATCGAATCAGATCCTTCAGTTGATACAGTTATGAAGGGTGCCAAGGTTATGGAAGAATACCAGCCAGACTGGATAGTTGCTATCGGTGGTGGTTCTCCTATTGATGCAGCCAAGGCTATGTGGATTAAGTATGAATATCCGGAAACAACATTTGAAGATATGTGCAAGGTATTCGGTTTACCTAAGCTTCGTACTAAAGCTCATTTCTGTGCTGTTTCATCTACATCAGGTACAGCTACAGAGGTTACAGCATTCTCAGTTATAACAGATTATGAGAAAGGTATTAAGTATCCTTTAGCAGACTTTGAGATTACTCCAGATGTTGCTATCGTAGACCCAGAGCTTGCAGAGACTATGCCTAAGAAGCTCGTGGCTCATACTGGTATGGATGCTATGACACACGCTATTGAAGCATATGTATCTACAGCTAACTGTGATTACACAGATGCACTTGCACTTCATGCCATGAAGATGATTAAGGATGATCTTGTTGGTTCATACAACGAAGATATGGAGAAGAGAGATGCAATGCACAACGCACAATGTCTTGCAGGTATGGCATTCTCTAACGCGTTACTTGGTATCGTTCATTCTATGGCACATAAGACAGGTGCAGCATTTAAAGGTGGACATATTATTCATGGTGCAGCTAATGCTATGTATCTTCCTAAGGTTATCAAGTACAATTCCAAGGATGAGACAGCAGCTAAGCGTTATGCATACATAGCTGATTTCTTAGGCTTAGGTGGAGATACAACAGAAGCTAAGATTGATAACTTAATCGCTATGCTTCGTAAGATGAATGATGAGCTTAACATTCCACAGTGTATTAAGAACTATGGAGAGGGTGGTCTTCCAGCAGAACAGGGAATCGTTCCAGAAGATGAATTCCTTGCTAAGCTTCCAGAAGTAGCAGCCAATGCTATCAAGGATGCATGTACAGGATCTAACCCACGTCAGCCTAGCCAGGAAGAGATGGAGAAGCTTCTTAAGTGTTGCTACTATGATACAGAAGTAGATTTCTAATATTGAGTTAAATTGTATATAAGTTTTTTCTCTTGAGGGCGGAGTGATGCGAGGGTGTCGCTCCGCTTTTGATTTTAATATATTGTAAAAGGATGTGTTTGTGAGCACATGACACAAACTCGATATGCGAAAAAAACATGCGCAGGAAAGGAGATAAGTGTGAAAAAATAAATTTTTCACACACGGGATTTGTGTCTGCGCACACTTGACACAAACTCGATATGCGTAAAAAACATGCGTAAGAAAGGAGACATTATGGAGATTAAAAATATTGTAATTGCGGGAGCCGGCATAATGGGTTCATCTATGGCACAGATATACGCAAAGTATTTTGATAATGTAACACTCTATAACCATAGAGAGGAAAGTCTTAAGAGAGCAGAAAACAGAATCAGAGAAAATGTAGAGACTCTTGTAAAGTCAGGTGAAATGGACAGGCAGAATGCTGATAAGCTGCTTAATTCTATAGCATATACGACTTCAACAGACTGTTTTAAGAATTGTGACTTTGTAGCAGAGAATCTTACAGAAAAGGTTGAAATTAAGGATGAATTCTATAAAACAATATCAGATATTATAAATGATTCGGCTATTATTACAACGAATACATCCGGACTATCTATTAACAGATTATCGCAGTCAGTTAAGAAACCGGAGAGATTCATAGGTATGCACTGGTTCAATCCACCTCATCTTGTTCCGCTTATTGAAATTATAAAAGGTGATAGTACAACAGATGAGGTTGCACAGACTATATATCAGCTTGCACTTAAGATAGACAAGAAACCGGTTATTGTAAACAAGGATGTTCTTGGTTTTGCAGCTAACAGACTTCAGCTTGCGGTACTCAGGGAAGCTCTTGACCTTGTTAAGAAGGGAGTTGTATCAATCGAAGGCATAGATGATGTTATGAAGTATGGCCTAGGATTCAGATATGCGTGTCTTGGTCCACTTGAAGTAGTAGATTTAGGTGGTATCGATACATTTTATCATGTAAGTGAATATCTGTGTAAGGACTTGTGCGATTCCAAGGAACCACCAGAACTTCTCAAAGAGCATTATGATGCCGGTGAGTATGGCGTTAAGAGTAAGAAAGGCTTCTATGATTATTCAGATGGCAAGGATGAGGAGAAAATAGCACAAAGAGATGAGAAGTTCTTAAAGCTGTATCATGCACTATATTCTTGATTACATGAGCGCAAGCAATAGCTTTTTCGGACATGCACGGCGGAGTAAATAATATGTGACTACATGAGCATAAAGAAAAAGTAAGCGGCTGCGAAGCAGACATTTGCTTTTTAGACGGCTTAACAAACAGTCCTGTGAAACAGGACAAACAAAATAAACATATTGAATAAAATTTCCAATAATTCATATAATTAATATAAAAAAGGATGCAACAATTTATCTTAAAATGTTGCATCCTTTGAATGTTTGTTCTACTCAATTACATATTCTATAT
>JBNMGS010000029.1:0-10457 GCA_050872365.1 Lachnospira sp. | reverse complement strand
ACGAATCTATTTATAAAATAATAACATATTTATATTCAAATTAATAGATAAAATCTTACAATAAAAAGATAGCAAAACGGCAGGTAATCCAATATATAAGATTACCTGCCTTATCTATTAATTTTTATATATTATTTCTACGCCTTCTTACTCCAGAAATCAACCGGCTCATATTCCTGCAGCTTTGCAAGAAAACCAAGTCTTGCAAGCTCGTCCTGAATGATATCAAGTGTTTTTTCATCCTGTGCAACTATAGTATGATAATGATATCCAGATGTAACATTCATAAGAAGTGAGGAATTACCATTGTTTATCTCTTCCATATAATCCTTTATATCACGTCTTGAATGAAGATTAAGCTCTGCCTTAACAACACCATATACTTTATGATACACGAAAACATCCTTAACCCAGCCTCCCATATCTACTATAGCATTAAGCTCTGTTTCTACATCAGCATTGGAATGTTTCACTTTAACTATTCTTGTATGCTCTTTTCCACCTCTTATAACATATCCTCTGTTAGTTGAATATATATCATATGAGGCTGCTCTTATAAGCGCTATGTCCTGCACAATGACCTGACGGCTTACGTTAAGCTGTTTTGCAAGTGCAACACCAGATACAGGTGTATCGCTTTTACTAAGAATATCTATTATTTTTTCTCGTCTTAACTGTCCATTCATAACCCGGCTTCACCCCTGCATAATATTATATTTACTTCTATCCGCCGTACATATCCAAAAATACATATGTTTTTTTGGCTCGGCTCATATCCTACGCACATTATAACATTTTTATTATTTTATTCAACCGGATGAAGATTCTTGAGTGAAATATCCATTATTGGAGCTGAGTGTGTGAGTGCTCCGCTTGATACATAGTTAACTGCAAGTCCTGAAAGCTTGGCAAGATTTTCCTTAGTCATATTGCCAGATACCTCAACCTCTGCCCTTCCGTCTATTATCTTCATAGCCTCTGCCATAGTATCATGATCCATATTATCAAGCATAATTATGTCTGCCCCTGCCTCTACAGCATCCTTAACCATATCAAGAGTTTCAACCTCAACCTCTATCTTTCTTACAAATGGTGCATATTCTCTTGCAAGCTTTATCGCCTCTTTTACACCGCCTGCTGCACCTATATGATTATCTTTAAGAAGCACTCCATCTGTAAGATTATATCTGTGATTATTACCTCCACCTACTTTAACAGCATATTTTTCAAAAAGCCTATTATTAGGTGTTGTCTTTCTTGTATCTAAAAGCTTAATTCCTGTGCCTTCAAGAAGGGCTGCTACTTCACTTGTATATGTAGCTATACCACTCATTCTCTGAAGATAGTTAAGGGCTGTCCTCTCACCGCATAACAGCACCTTAATATCACCTCTTACTACTGCAAGAAGCTGTCCCTTTTTCACTTTATCTCCATCTGCTGCCTTAAACTCAATCTCTGTGTTCTCATCTAGCAATGTAAATACTCTTTCAAATATCTGGAGTCCACATATAACACCATCCTGCTTGCATATTAGATTTACCTCTCCCTTTTTAGGAAATGGCATGACGCTGTTAGTTGAGACATCCTCACTTGTAATATCTTCCCTTAATGCACTTAATATTAATGGGTCTGCATTTAACTTTAATGTAACCTGATCAAACATTTCTTATACTCTCCTGCTTTATCTATTTCTTATATTTCTCTGTTATATTTATGCATATTATTTTATTAGTCTTGATTTTACTAAAAATATAACATCATGGTCAAAAGTTGTCCTACCAATAAATGATTATGCCGTCTTCATAGCTGCATCAGCTTCATCAATTTTCTTTCTTACAAGTTCACCATAATACTCATCCAGCTTTTTCTCATCCTTGTACTGATTTATGTCGACATTTTTTACATATTCATCGACAGAAGTATCTAATGCATCGCAAAGTTCACATTCTGCCATATTGTAAGCAGCTCTTTTAGCAAACACAAGGCTTTCAAGAAGTGAATTACTTGCAAGCCTGTTTCTTCCATGAACACCATTGCATGCTGTTTCACCAACTGCGTATAACCTGTCCATAGATGTCTTACTTTCATAGTCAACCTTTATTCCACCCATAAAGTAATGCTGTGCAGGAACAACCGGTATACATTCCTTAGTAACATCGTATCCCTGTTCATAACAATATTGTACTATATTTGGAAAATGTGTCTTTAACTCATTCTCTGGAATTGTACGAAGGTCCTCCCATACATGATCTGTTCCATCCTTTTTCATCTGCTCATATATAGCCTGTGTAAGCAGGTCTCTTGGAAGAAGCTCATTAACAAAACGTTTTCCATTCTTATCATAAAGCTTTGCCCCCTCACCTCTTACTGACTCTGATATAAGAAAACTTCTGTCCTTATCATTCTTAGAGTAAAATGTTGTCGGATGAATCTGGACATAATTAATATCCTTTACTGCAACATTATGCTTAATAGCAACCGCAACTGCATCTCCGGTAAGATGTCTGAAATTCGTCGAATGACGGTATAATCCACCTATTCCACCGGCCGCAAGCACTGTTGCATCTGCTTTTACATTCACTACACTTCCATCTTCAAGTCTTATAACAGCTCCAAGACACTCATTATCTCTTGATATTATATCTAACATACGTGTATTTTCCATTATGACGACATTAGGAAGTTCCCTTACTCTGTCGAGAAGATGGCTTGTTATCTCCTTGCCTGTTACGTCCTCATGAAAGATAATTCTGTTACTGCTATGTGCTCCTTCCCTTGTATATGCAAGATTACCATTTTCATCCTTTTTAAAATCTGCCCCGGCAGCTATTAAGTCCTTTACAACATCTCTTGATGAACGTATCATTATCTCTACGGATTTCTTATCATTCTCATAATGTCCGGCTTTCATAGTATCCTCAAAATAACTGTCATAATCCGATTCATCCTTTAACATGCACATGCCTCCCTGTGCAAGAAATGAATCACTGCTCTCAACGTCTGACTTTGTTATCATAAGTATTTTCTTATCTCTTGGAAGATTAAGGGCAAGATATAATCCTGAACATCCACAACCCACTATTAATACATCTGCTTTCATAGTTTTACTTTATTCTCCATTCTGCTTGTTATTGTAACCTATTGTATCTTAGCTTCTATATCACTGCCTTAGTTTCTATAACACTATGGCTTTCACAAATATATTGTTCTATGATAACAATGCTAATCCTTTAAACTAATTATGCTATTGCGATCATATAAAAATATGTTTTTATATTAATATTCATATTTTATTTTGCTGCAAGTTCAAGCATTCTGTTAAGAGGCTTCATAGCATAATCTGCAAGTTCTTTATCAACAAACACCTCATTAGTATCATTTTCAAGAACATCTAACACCTTATCAAGTGTTACCTTCTTCATATTGACACAGACCTGATCTGGCTTAACTGTATATAGCTTCTTATCTGGTGCTTTCTTTCTTATCTCATTAAACACTCCATCTACAGTTCCTATGATAAACTCATCTGCAGCCGTATCTACAACATAATCTATTATGCCTGATGTACTTCCAACATAATCTGCAAGCTCTAACACATCTTCTGTACACTCCGGATGTGCTGCAAATTTAGCTGATGGATGCTCTTTCTTTGCCTTTTCTACCATTTCTTTAGTTATAACCACATGTCTTGGACAGCAGCCATTATTAAATATGAAATTCTTATCTGGACATTGTTTAGCTACAAAATGTCCTAAGTTTCTGTCTGGTATAAAAAATATATTCTTATTAGGCAGATTCTTCACTATCTTAACTGCATTGGATGATGTAACACACACATCTGAATATTTCTTTAATTCTGCTGTTGAATTGATATAACAGACAACTGCCAGGTCATCATACTGCTCTCTAAGCTTAAGTATCTCATCCTTATCTGCCATATGTGCCATAGGACAGTCTGCATTCATATCAGGCATAAACACTCTTTTATCAGGATTAAGAATCTTGGCGCTTTCCCCCATAAACTCTACCCCTGCAAATATAATTCTATCCTGACTCACCTTTGTAGCAACCTTGCTTAAATAAAATGAATCTCCTATATAATCCGCAATGTCCTGTACATCCTCATCAACATAATAATGTGCAAGAATTACTGCATTTTTCTCTTTCTTTAACTTTTCAATATCACTTACTATAGACATATGTATCTCCTTTTCCAATAAGCTAATGTTATTAATCCAATTATCTTTACTAATGCTTGTAAAATAAATATATTCAGGTTTTAATCTTTTAATCTTACTTCATAAAACTCGAACCTTTATATCACCAATTAACAACATATTTAAGATTAAAATTTTAATTACAAATTTTACAAAGTATACTATATAACTTTACAACTGACAAGACACTTGTAAACATTTTTTGTAAAAATACAATGTTATATTATATCAGCAAGAAATGAAACAATATAATAAATTATAATGTAGACATTTTAAGAGTATTTTTTAATTTTTGAATAAAAAAAAGAAGCTATGCCCATAAAATCGTACTTTACAGCGCATAGCCTCTTCTATTACCCACTCAAAAAACAGCAGTATTTTTACTAAAAATGTCTACATTTTAAGAAATTCCTTTTCATATTTACATTTTCATATTTACAGATACTGCTAATGTTGTAAGTTTAATCTGCAAAAAGTCCTGTATATTACTTGATAAATAATATCAAGACTTTCGCCATTATTTTAACTAAATAAGTTCATATTCTTTCAACAGTTTTTTTGATATTCACTATCAGACGTTTTTATCCAAAAAATAGCAGCTACTCAGCATAACAGCTGCGTAGCTACTATTACTTAATGTACAACTATTTCTCTAACAATAAATAAAATCTCTTATTCCCACACTTTTTCAGCAATCTTTTTAACAAGTCTTAACTTAGCCCACTGCTCTTCTTCTGTAAGCTTGTTTCCTATCTCACATGATGCAAAGCCACACTGTGGACTTAAGCATAACCTGTCAAGTGATATATATTTTGCAGCCTCATGTATTCTGTCAATAACAGTCTGCTCATCCTCTAACTCTGGGGACTTGGTTGTTATAAGTCCTAATACAACCTTCTTATCACCGGTCACATTCTTAAGTGGTTCAAAACCACCTGAACGCTCATCATCATATTCAAGATAATATGCGTTAACATTCTCTTTAGCAAAAAGTGTAGCGGCAACACCTGTATACGCACCGCTGCTTGCATATGTAGAATGGAAATTTCCACGGCATACGTGGGTATTAATAACAAGATCATCTGGCTTTCCTTCTATTGCCTTGTTATTGATGTCAAGAAGTGTATTCTTAATCTTCTCAAGTCCCGCTGGTGTTGTTCCAAAGAACTTACATGCAGATGGATCAACCAACATTCCCCATGAACAATCATCAAACTGGAGATTACGGCAGCCTGCGGCATATACATCTTTTATGAATTCTTTATACCCATTGGCTATATCATCTGCTACCTGCCCAGGTGTATCATAGAACTTCTTAGTATTGCCCCATGCAAAAGGCATAATCATCTGCTCTAAGAACTGCGCTGGTGCAGGTATTGTAAGCTTTGCAACTGTATTTTCATCTTCAAACTGCTGTACAAACTTAAAATGTTCTATAAATGGATGTGTCTTATATGCAACCTTTCCTGTAAGATATGTATCGTCTATCATAGCAGCCTCATCGTGGAATGGAAGTCCTGTTTCTGTTCTTGAATGTCCAACGCCATCAAACGCCCACATGAAATCCAGATGCCATGTTGCTCTTCTGAACTCTCCATCTGTTATCGAATGAAGTCCTACTTCTTTTTCCTTCTTTATAAGCTCTGTTATCGCTTTATCTTCAACACTCTTTAACTCTTCTGCTGTTATACTGCCAGCTTCATAATCTCTTCTTGCTTTCTTTAAGCTTTCTGGTCTTAAAAAGCTTCCTACATGATCAAATCTGAATGGTGTACTTGCCATATTATCCAACTCCTGCCTTTCTTTTACCTTGCATATTGTGATTCATTTTTATGTTAAACATAACTTGATATGTCATATGAACCTGCAATATTTTTATTTCTTTCGTTGGATTTAATATAGCACCTGATTTACACCTTGTATAATACATAGTTTTTTGTGTTTGTCATAGTTTAAAGCTATGGCATAATATACCTCTTCAACGCCCCCACATATATCTCCCCCAGCCTGCTGAGCGAAACATTTTTATGCGTAATATACCCTATATGCATTCCACCCTCACCATCAAGTGGAACTGCTATTATATCTTTTCCGTTTAATTCTTCATCTATAACACCGCTGCATACTGTAAACCCATTAAGTCCGATTAACAGATTAAAAAGAGTTGCCCTGTCACGGACTCTTATATTCTTTTTCTTCTCTTCAACTGAAAATATTTCCTCAGAATAATAAAATGAATTATGCTCGCCTTGCTCAAACGAAAGATACGGATAATCCTGAAGTTCACTCATCGTAACCTTATCACTTCCTGCCAAAGGATGTTTCCTGCTTAGAAATACATGTGGTTCTGTCTGTATAAGCTCATGAAATACAAGATTATGTGACTTAATCTCCTTTTCAAGCACAACCCTGTTAAAATCATTCATATAAAGCACGCCTATCTCGCTCTTCATCATAGCCACATCCTCAATAATCTCATAAGTCTGTGTTTCACGGAGACTGAAGTCATATTCATCATGTCCATACTTTTTTATAAGATCAACAAATGCATTTACAGCAAATGAATAATGCTGCGTAGAAACACAGAATTCCTGCTTTCCACCATTACCGCCCTTATATCTGTCCTCAAGTAATGCTGCCTGCTCTAATACCTGCCTTGCATACCCTAGAAAATCCTCTCCATCCTTTGAAATATGAATTCCTTTATTCGTCCTGTCGAATATTTTTATATTCATTTCCTTTTCAAGCTCATGAATTGCATTCGTAAGGCTTGGCTGTGATATGAACAGCCTGGAAGCTGCTTCAGTTATTGTACCAGTTTCAGCTACCATAATAATGTATTTTAATTGCTGTAAAGTCATGTTAATCCCCATTTCTATTAACCTTATGTATATCGTATTTATCCCATATGTGCATATCTTGTATCGTTTCGTTATTCCGTTAAAAACTGATTTAATCTTCTTTTTATAATTTTATCTTTATACATAATTTTATTTTCCTGTTTCAACGATACCACTTTATTTTTAAAAAAAACAACAAAACATCAATCTGCTGTTATTATAATGTCACAGCTTTCACGTATTTTACACATATCAAAATACTTTTCTTCTCTTGGAATCCATACATTTTTAAAAGCTTCAAGCTTCATTAAATCACGTGTCTTTAGCCGTTTCATCTGCAATTCTTTAGAAATATCCATAAAAACACATAGGTTATAAAAGCTCCTAAGCTTAGGATGACAACTATATGATCCCTCTATAACTGTAATTAAATCACCATCTACCTTCCGCGTTGCAAGATACCTGTTATTATGGCAGTCATATGGACGATACACCACGTTTTTTCCCTCTGTTAATGGAACAAGAATTTCATCTGTCAATCTTTGAAAATCTATATTGCCTCCTGGTTGTTCCATTATAGCTGCTGTCCTTTCCTTAAATGGAAGATAAAAATCATCAATATGTATCACATTACATTCATATTCTTTTTCCAACTGTTCTGAAAGGGTTGTCTTTCCTGCTGCGCAACGTCCATCTATTGCCATAATAAAATGCCCACCAGATGGTATTTTTTGCAATAAGTCAAATAAAGCATCACTATTATCCATAAGAAATCCTCAAAACTACTTTTTTAATTGCAGACCATCCTTAAAAGCTTCTCCTACTCGTTCAGTTACCTTATAATATCCATGTGTATATGGATCAAATGCAATCGCATTTACTAGTGACATATTGATTTTTCCATTCTCCATAACACTATTATCCGCTGTTACATTCACAACCTTGCCTATTACACCGCATCCATAATCATTATCCTGATATTCCACAAATTCACATTCAAGACAAATCGGGAATTCGTTTATTATTGGTGCATCTACAGTCTCTGCTTTGCTGGAAGTTAAACCACTTTTCGCAAATTTATCTGTAACATTGTTTCCAGACTCAACGCCAAAATAATCGGCTTCAACTACATGTGCTGCATCTGCAATACTAACCGTAAATGCACCTCTTGCTTTAATGTTCTTTACTGTTTTATGGCTCTCAGTAAGATTCAGCGCTACTGTATCTCTTTCCTGCATTGTTCCCCATGCAGCATTCATTACATTAACGCTTCCATCTTCATTATATGTTGCAACCATTAAAACAGGCATCGGAAAAATACCTTCTGTTATATTTAACTTTGTTCTCATAAAAATTGCTCCTTCCATAAAAATTGACAAATTCCATCTATTCTTTTACTTTGATGTTGTATAAATTATATCATTGAATCTATATAAAGTCATCCACTATCTTAAATGGTATTTGGCACTTAATCAGTGCTATTCAGAATAAATTCTGTATCTAAACGCCAATATGATAAATATTATCGCTTTGAGTTATTGACTTCTAATCTGCGTTAGTTTATTCTAACTCATGTGTATAAATCATGTGGACTCCTTTCATTATGTGTTTACAGCAATCTTAATCTGTTACATTAAGATATGTTTGTCAGCACATTTTCAGGTACTGCTGATACCTGAAAGAAGTCCACTTAACTAATGATATGATGTCTTATTCAGACTTCATATATAAACCGCTGTTCATCTTCTGATATAGAATTTATTTAATAAAACTTTTATCAGGTATCATCTTAACAGCATATATTAACTGTAATTCAGTCTTATATTGAACATAAGCTGGATTAGAATGGAGGAATTATGTCATATTTAGAAATCGAAAAAGTAATAGGACGAGAAATTCTTGACTCAAGAGGTAACCCAACTGTAGAAGCAGAAGTTTATCTTATTGATGGAACTGTTGGTCGTGGTACTGCTCCATCTGGTGCTTCAACTGGTGAATTTGAGGCTCTTGAGTTAAGGGATGGTGATAAGTCAAGATATTTAGGCAAAGGGGTTACAAAGGCTGTTGATAACATTAATACAATTATCAATGACACACTTGTAGGTCTTGATGCGTCTGATATATATGCTGTTGATGCCGCTATGATTAAGGCTGACGGAACTAAAGACAAATCCAAGCTTGGTGCTAACGCAATACTTGCTGTATCAATCGCTTGCTGTAGAGCTGCAAGCATTGCTCTTGATATTCCTCTTTATAGATTCCTAGGTGGAATTTCAGGTAACAGACTCCCAGTTCCTATGATGAATATTATTAATGGTGGCTGTCACGCTTTATCATCTGGACTTGATGTTCAGGAATTTATGATTATGCCTGTTGGCGCACCTTCATTTAAAGAATGTTTAAGATGGTGCTCAGAAGTATTCCATGCACTTGCTTCTATATTAAAGGAACGCGGACTTGCAACTTCTGTTGGTGATGAAGGTGGTTTTGCTCCTGCATTAAAGTCTGATGAAGAAGCTATTGAAACTATTCTTGAAGCCATTAAGAAGGCTGGATATGAACCAGGCAAAGATTTCAGAATTGCTATGGATGCAGCTTCTTCTGAATGGAAATCCGAAAAAGGAAAAGGTTACTACAAGCTTCCTAAGGCTGGTACAGAATATACTGCTGAACAGCTTATTGAACACTGGGCAGCTCTTTGCGAAAAATATCCTATCATCTCTATCGAAGATGGTCTTGATGAAGAGGATTGGGAAGGCTGGCAGAAGCTTACAGAAAGACTTGGCGACAAGGTTCAGCTTGTTGGTGATGACCTTTTCGTAACTAATACTGAAAGACTTTCTAAGGGTATCAGCCTTGGTGCTGGTAATGCTATTCTTATAAAGCTTAACCAGATTGGTTCTGTATCTGAAACTCTTGAAGCTATAAAGATGGCTCATAAGGCTGGCTATACTGCTATCAGCTCACACCGTTCAGGTGAAACAGCCGATACTACAATTGCTGACCTTGCTGTAGCCCTTAACACATGCCAGATAAAGACCGGTGCTCCTTCACGTTCAGAGCGTGTTGCCAAGTACAACCAGTTACTCAGAATTGAAGAAGAACTTGGTAATTCAGCAGTATATCCGGGAATTAAGGCATTTAATGTGCGTTAATTGATTGGTGAAATGTATACATAATAATAAGCCGTAAATGTCAACCTTATCTGACATTTACGGCTTATATTTTTATCTTCTAACCAGATTTCATATATTTAACTTTTATGATATATACACAAAATACAAATCAATTATTTATTATTTATCACATATACTGTTGTCTTATAAGCTCCTTGTTTTTCTAATAATCCATTATTTACCATTTCTACAAGAACTATCCTTGCACGTCTTTGCTTTACCTT
>JBNMGS010000028.1:0-10505 GCA_050872365.1 Lachnospira sp. | reverse complement strand
GTGGAGCGGTTTGACATAGTGGGAAAGCAGCTCTTAAAGGTCAATAATAAGTTTTATATGGTAGATATGGGAATCAGAAACCACATTCTTCCAAGAAAGCGATACGATCTTGGATTTACTATTGAGAACATTGTGTATCTTGAACTTTCACGAAGGGGCGTCAAAGTCAATATCGGAAAATATGGTTCTACTGAAGTCGACTTTGTGACACAGAAGGAAGGCGTGCTTACCTATTATCAAGTGACGGCTGATATGACGGCAGAAGAAACCTTTGAGAGAGAGATGAGACCGCTGCGGAGCATTCAGGACAATTATGAAAAGATTGTCCTGACACTGGATCGTTTTTCACTCGGAAATTACGATGGCATAAAGGTTGTGAATGTCATCGACTGGCTTTTGGAATGAGGAATCTGCGTATGTGTGCTGTGGAAATCAGTCAAAATTTTTGATATCCGTAAAGACTGTGGTAGTCTTTTTAAAGGACTTGAGATCGCAAAATATCAGGAAGTATGTGATGATTGGATGAATCAATGGCCGGTAATAAGTCTTAGTTTTAAGGCTATAGAAGGATATGATTTTCCTGCAGCAATCAGCAGCTGGTTTATGAAATCGGGGAGCTTTATAAAAAGCATAGAAAATAAGCATTGATAACATAAAAAGCATAGAAAAATAAGCAAATATATTTGCTAATATTAAAGCCATTAGAGTATAATAACTCTGATGGCTTTTTTTGCGCTTCTATAGCGCATATTTTGCTGACATGGCAATTATTTGTTATGTTAAAAAGCATGTGCAGGAGGAGATTCGTGTATATGAACAGATTAAATATCCCTGTAGGCATATCTGATTTTACCAAGATTCGTAAAAACGGGTATTATTATATTGATAAAACCGGACTGATAGAAGATTTGCTGGATAAATCAGCAGAGGTTACACTGATTACAAGACCACGTCGTTTTGGTAAGACACTTGTAATGAGTATGCTTGATGCTTTTTTTGATATGAGAAAAGATAACAAAGACATATTTAAAGGGCTTGATATTATCAATAAAACCAGATTATGTGATGAATGGATGAATCAGTATCCAACTATATTTGTTTCTTTCCGCAAGGTAGAAGGACTTGATTTTACAAGTGCATATGATATGTTAGTTATGGTTATTGCCAATCTTTTTAATGAACATATTTATCTTAAGGATAGTGAAAAGGCGACTGAATATCAAAGAACTTTTTTTGAACATTTGCTTAGTGGAACAGCATCTTTATATGAGTTAAAGAATAGTCTTGATTTACTTACTCATATGATGAGTGATTATTATAGTAAACCAGTTATTCTTCTTATAGATGAATATGATGTTCCTGTAGCTAAAGCGAATAATAATGGTTATTATGATGAGATGCTGGATGTTATGAAAGGTCTTATGCAGGTTATGAAAGATAACAGTGCGCTTAAGTTTGCTGTTATAACAGGATGTTTAAGAATTGCTAAGGAAAGTATATTCACAGGAATGAATAATTTTATTTCAGATACTATAGTTGATTCGCATCTGAATGAATATTTCGGATTCGTACAGAGTGAGGTTGATAAACTTCTTAAAGATGCAGATGCCATGGAATATGAAGGAATCATAAAAGAATGGTATGATGGTTATCATTTTGGCAATTATGATATATATTGTCCATGGGATGTAATGAATTATATGTTGGAGTTACAGTATAATCCTAAGGCTGAACCTGCAAGTTACTGGAAGAATACTAGTGATAATGCAATTATACGTTCATTTATAGATTATTCAGGCAGTAATATAACCAATAAGCTTGAGATACTTATGTCAGGTGGTTATATAGTACAGCATATAGATGAATATCTGACATATGATTATCTGCATTCATCAGAGGATAATTTATGGAGTATTCTTTACCTTACTGGTTATCTCACAAAGTTAAGGGGAGAGAATCTGCATGACGTTAATATATCTGGTGGAATGACAGCTTTGATAATTCCTAATCTTGAGATTAAGGAGATTTTTGAAACTACTGTTATTAAATGGTTTGATGAAAGTGCTAAAACATGGAACAGGAATGCATTGTTTGATGCTGTATGGAGCGGTGATAGTGAAAGTATAACAAAACAGATGAATAAGTTGTTACGAAGGACTATCAGTTATCATGACTATAGAGAGGACTTTTATCATGCTTTTCTTGCCGGTATATTTACCGGAGCCGGTTATATGGTAGATTCAAACAAGGAGCATGGTGAAGGCAGAAGTGATGTTGTTGTATATGATTCTGTCAATGCGAGAGTTGCAGTATTCGAAGCTAAATATACAAGAAAGCTTGATAATCTTGAAAAAGAGTGTGACAAGGCATTGGAACAGATAGACACACGCATGTATGCCAAAGAATATGAAGATGATTATGATGATATATTATGTTATGGCATTTCATTTTTCAAAAAGCGTTGTGTGGTAAAGAAGAAATAACACAGGCAGGATAGAGTTATGACTGGAAGAAAAGCATTTTTTGATAATAATGAGAATAAAAGTGGTGTAAGGAAATCAGATGTCATACTTCGTACAGCAACAGTGGATGATGCAGATGGGCTGCTTTCTATATATGCACCATATGTTATGAAAACAGCGATAACTTTCGAGTATGATGTTCCATCAGTAGAAGAATTCAGAGGACGTATAGAGAATACATTAAAGAAATATCCATATATAGTGGCAGTCTATAAAGGAAGAATAGCAGGTTATGCGTATGCCGGAATGTTTCACGAAAGAAAAGCTTATGACAGGTGTGTCGAGACTTCTATATATGTAGATAAGGATATGAAGCATATGGGAATAGGCAGGATTCTTCATGACGAACTTGAAAGAGAACTTAAGAGCAGAGGTTTTCTTAACATGTATGCCTGTATAGCTTATCCTAAGAATACGGATGAGTATCTTGATAAGAACAGTGCAGAGTTTCATGCACATCTTGGTTACAGGCTTGTAGGTGAATTCTATGATTGCGGCTATAAGTTTGGAAGATGGTATAATATGGTATGGATGGAGAAGCTTATAGGGGAGCATATTAATAGTTAGTTTTCGGGTAGCAGCGATTACAATGAATATATAAACAGTTTAACGGGTGTATATTAATAATTATCTTTCTATATAATTTAAAGCGCAAAGATAGAAAAAATACCTGAGTAAAACTGTTATTGTTGACCTGAAAGTTGGCAAATGAACAGAATATTAGTGAGGATATGATATATTATGAAACAATTAGTCAATTCAATAGTTACGAATGTGCTTACAGCGCTGTATCAGCCGTTTTTGTTCGCAGTTGCCATGGCATTTATTTTTATGTTTTTATATATGTATGCAAAGTGTCCCAAAGAATCCGGAAAAGGTTATAAGGCCGCTTTGATTGCATGGTTAAGGAAATTTAAGAATTCATATTATTTCAGACGGTTGTTTATATTAGTGTTTTATACAACTCTTGTACTTTTCAGGACATTGTTTAACAGGAATTTATGGTTGAATCCTCTTTCGGATGTATGCGGAAGCTGGGCAATGTGGACATATAATGCCAACGGAGTACGTGTTTATACTACTGACAGTATAGAGAATGTAATAATGTTATTTCCTTTTATTATATTGCTTTTGTGGACGATGAAGGATAAACTGTTAAAGAATGTAACCTTAAAAGGAATAGTAGGAGTATCATTTAAGATTTCGTTTCTTTTTTCATTATCTATAGAGCTTTTTCAGCTGTTTTTCAGGGTAGGAACATTTCAGTTGTCAGACCTGTTTTATAATACATTAGGTGGTGTTATAGGCGGAATAGTATATGGAGTTGTATGGACATTTAAAAGAAGAAAAAATGTGTAGTGATTATGTGAGTGGTATAGCAATGTAGCGATTCGGTTACGTCAGTAAGTAATAAAATATGCAAGCAACAAAATATGTAAGCAACAAAATATGCAAGCAACAAAATATGTAAGCGACAAAATATGTAAGTGATAAAATATAGCAAAGTATTATAATATGTTCAGACAGGAGGATAAAATGAATAGTTTTTTATACACAAAGGAATATAAAACCAGTCTTGATAAAATTGGAGAACTAAGTAAAAGTATCCAGGATGAACTGGCATCAACTAAAATTCCAAAAAAGGATATTAATAATGCACTTCTTTTACTGGAGGAGGCAGCAGTAGAACTGACAAATAACGATATAACTAAAATATTCAAGGTCGTACTTGAGAATAAGTTAGGGAATTGTTTCTTGAAAATAATCTGTGAAGGCGAAGAATATAATCCGTTGGAGCTGATTAAAAGTTATGATGCAGATGATATAGAGAAAAGTACGCGGCACATTCTTTTTTCTACATATAAGGACAGGCTTGGATACAGCCATAAAGGAAAAAATAATTGCATATTTATAAGAATCTACGAAACAGGAAAAAAAGCTGTTTATTATACATTTGCAACAATGATAGCAGGTGTAATTGTTGGTATTCTTTTAAAAAATTTTACGCCTGCCAATATTACACTGTTTTTCAACAATTATATATTTGATACAGTGCAGACATTGTTTATAAGGGCATTGAAAATGGTGCTTGCTCCTCTTGTTTTCTGTTCAATTGCTGCAAGTATAAGCAGTCTGAGTGATATATCAAAGGTAGGTAAAATAGCTGCGCGTGTTATGCTTATATATTTTCTTACAAGTATTATGTCAGTATTTATTGGGTTCGGACTTGGAAAAGTGATGTTTAGTGGAAATCTGAATATAACAATTCCGGGTGGTGTTGAAGCAGCTGTTGAGCAGTCTGGTGCAGCAGAAACATTAAAAAATACTATTGTAAATGTTATACCTGCTGATATAGTCAGTCCTGTTTTAAACGGAGATATGCTTCAGGTTATATTTGTTGCTGTTATCATAGGATTATGCGGCAATGTATTAGGTGACAGAGTAAGAATAATTAATGATTTAATTGATACAGGTAATACAATATGTATGAAAATAGTTGATGTTATAATGAAATTCCTTCCATTGACATGTTTTTGTTCAATGGCATCATGTGTAGTTGGAACAGGTACAGAAAGTCTTATTTCATTAATAAAACTTGTAATTGCAATGTATGCCGGTGCAGTTATTCTTGCGATTGTATATGCAATACTTATTGCTGTATTTGGCAAGTTAAATCCAATTCCTTTTTTGAGGAAAGTTGTACCATACATGATTACACCATTTACAGTGCAGAGCAGTTCAGCGTGTGTACCTATGACAATAGATGTGTGTAAAAACAAGCTTGGAATTGAGAATAAAGTGAGTAGCTTTTCAATTCCATTGGGAGCAACTATTAATATGAATGGAACATGTCTGTATGAGGTTATTGCAGTAATGATGTTTATGAAGGCATGTTCAATTCCGCTTACTGTTACTGGCATGGTTATGATTACTATTACAATTATATTACTTGCATTAGGTGCACCTGGTGTACCAGGTTCAACACTTTTATGCTTAAGTACATTATTCTCAACAATCGGAATTCCTGGAACAGCCATTACATTAATAATGGGAGTGAACCAGTTTAACGATATGGTTTGTACATCTGCTAATGTAATGGGAGATATAGCAACGACAGTTATTGTTGCATCTGGAGAAAAAGAGATGGATACAGAAGTTTATAAAGCATAGAAAAGGACCGATTGTATAGGGAGAATAAAAAGTGGGAAAGATAAAGAATGCACACAATAGCACTGATACAATAAAAGATAATGAAATTACTGATGATGGACTTAAAGGCAATGAGCTTATTGAAAATGCCATAAAAGCTTTACAGAGTGAGCCATCTGAGGAAATGTTAGCACATGCGCTCACTGTTATTAGAAGACGTATGAATGATAATGGGCAGCTTATAATAGCAGTTGAACCACCTATGCCAGGCAAAGAAAATCAGGGAATGAAGTTAAAATCAGTAAAGACGGCTGATGGAAAGCTGTGGTGGTCGGCATTTACCAGCTTTGATGAGGAAGTGAAAGGTTCTGATGGTATCATGTCAACATTTATGACAGATATAAGAAAGCTTTTTGATTCTGTATTGAAGGTGGATGAAATAGAAGGCGTAATATTAAATCCATGGAACAGGACGATAATGCTTGATAAGAATCTTATAAAGATAATTATTGGAGCGTGAATATGCTTTTTATAGTTAGTTGAGTATGATAAAACATAACAATGCAGTAATTCATTCTGCATTAAATCGTAAAGCCCGTAACTATTGATCATGATAAATAATAGCAACGCAGAAATTCGTATATAAAGTAGTAGCTTATACAACATAAAATAAAACATATATATCAAGTTTATACGCACTGTATATTTACTATATACAATATATAACAACCGGATATATCTGGATATATTAATGGCGATTACATTAGTATGTTTGCAATATATGTTACATAGCAACTGATTCTGTTCTTACCGGGTTAGTTAGTGTATAAGGATTGAATAATATATCAAGCTCCTTTTCAGTAAGAAGTTTTTCTTCAAGTACGAGTTCACGTACACTTTTTCCTGTTTTTATAGCTTCTTTTGCAAGTTCGGCAGATTTTACATATCCAAGCTTAGGGCAGAGTGCAGTTGCGATTCCGGCACTGCTTTCCATAAGGTCTTTACAGTGTCCTTTGTTAGCTGTTATTCCGTTTATGCAGTTGGCAACAAGTGTATCAACGGCGGCAGTAAGTGTTTCGATAGATTCAAACAGATTTACGAATATAACAGGTTCAAAGGCGTTTAGTTCCATCTGTCCGGCTTCTGCGGCCATGGCGATAGTTGTATCATTGCCGGCGATGTTGAAAGCAACCTGGTTAACTACCTCAGGAATAACTGGATTGACTTTACCTGGCATGATAGAGCTTCCGTTCTGTCTTGCTGGAAGATTAATCTCACAAAGACCGGTTTTAGGTCCTGATGAAAGGAGTCTTAAGTCATTGCACATTTTAGAAAGGTCCATGGCACAGGCTTTGATAGTGGATGACACTATTACAAAGCAGTCAAGGTTCTCAGTGGCATCAAAAAGATCATCGGCCTGTATAAGTGGATATTTTGTAAGATTGCCAAGGCATGAAGTGATACTGTCAAGATAGAATTCAGAAACATTGATGGCAGTGCCTATAGCAGTTGCACCAAGATTAATTGTATACATTTCTTTTCTTATATCCATAAGTCTGTTAAGGTCGCGTGACACCATTGTTGCATAGCTGTGGAATGTCTGTCCAAGTCTCATAGGAACAGCATCCTGTAACTGTGTTCTACCCATTTTTATGACATCATCGAATTCAGCAGATTTATTAAGAAGAGCTTTGTAAAGACCTTTATATTCTTTGATAAGTGATGATAAAAGACCAAGAACGGTGAGCTTTCCTGTGGTAGGGATAACGTCGTTAGTTGACTGTGACATATTAACATGATCATTAGGATGTACATGGTCATAAGCTCCAAGACTTCCACCAAGAAGCTCGTTAGCCCTGTTTGCAATGACTTCATTCATATTCATGTTTGCACTTGTACCTGCGCCGCCTTGTATGGCATCTACGATGAACTGGTCATCGAACTTGTGACCTATTACTTCGTCACATGCCTTTACTATGGCTTTGGCCTTACTGCTGTCAAGTCGTCCGGAATTGCAGTTAGTAAGTGCAGCAGCCTTTTTTACAGTTGCGAGATTCTTTATGAATACTGGATTCATCTTAGTTCCTGTTATTGGAAAGTTTTCTTTGGCACGTAAACTCTGTACACCATAGTATGCATCTGCTGGTACTTCAAGTGTTCCGATAGAATCTGATTCAAGTCTTGTTTTTGTTAACATAGTTATTCCTCCCTGCCCGCATATATTTATACACGTTTTACTATTAGATTGACGATTGATGATTATTATGTTTCATTATCTTGTTACTATTAGTTTTTGAGAGCTCCTTTAAAACGTTGCTAAGAATAGCACTGTCAGAATTAAAAGTAAATATAATTAATTAAAAAGTGAAGATAGTCGTGATAATAGACAAATTAGCTTAAAAAAATTAAGACAATCGTGGCACAATGAAAGGATATAAAGTGTGTATGCTGTATGAAAAGTTAAAAATATATTACGAATATATTAAAATACAGACATTTATATGTAATGTAATAAAGAAATTATGCTATAATAACTGAAAGAAAAATGAAAGTGGCTGCGAGGCGGCAACATAGATTAATTATTTAAGGAGAACTTATATGGGATTATTTGTGAATCCAGAGAATACAGCATTTCAAGTTGCATTGAATTCTGAGATATATGTTGATAAGACAGGATTAATAGAATATACCAATAGTGTTGTTAATACATTACAAGGCTACATATGTAATAGCCGTCCGCGTAGGTTTGGAAAGTCCGTAACAGCTAATATGCTTACAGCTTATTATAGTAAAGGCTGTGATTCTTCTGCTCTTTTTGACAATCTGGCAATAAGCAGTTCAAAAGATTATAAAAAATATATGAATAAGTTCGATGTTATACATTTTGATGTGCAATGGTTTATAGAACCTGATGGTAATGTGGAGAATGTTGTATCATATATGCAAAAAGTCATTTTAAAGGAACTTATTAATGAATATAGTGATGTTATTGATAAGAATGTTAAGGGATTACCAGATGCGATGTCAATGATTACAGAAAAAACTGGTAACAGATTTGTTGTTATTATTGATGAATGGGATGTTCTTATAAGAGATTCAGCTATGAATCAGAAAGTACAGGATGATTATATTGGATTGTTAAGAAGAATGTTTAAAGGTACAGAGCCTACGAAGTATATTGCGTTGGCATATCTTACTGGAATACTTCCAGTGAAAAGATTTAGGACACAATCGTCAATGAATAATTTTATGCAGTTTACAATGTTAAATCCGGGCTCGATGGCTTCTTATATAGGATTTACCGAAGATGAGGTTGTGGGGTTATGTAATAAATATAATATTCAATATGATGAAGTCAAAAGATGGTATGATGGTTATTTGCTTAATAATCAGCATATATATAATCCTAATGCAGTTGTAAGCTTGATACTTCAGGGCGTATTTACAAGTTATTGGTCACAGACAGGAACGTACGAATCTATAATTCCACTTATTAATAAGGACTTTGATGGACTAAAGACAGCTATTCTTGATATGTTATCAGGTAATGAAGAAAAAGTAAGGGTTATGTCTTTTCAGAATGATATGGTTTCTTTTAAGAATAAAGATGATGTAATAACATTACTTATTCATCTTGGTTATCTTGCATATAATCAGGAAAGGCAGACGGCATATATTCCAAATGAGGAGATAAGAGGAGAGTTTGTAAGTGCTGTAGAGGAAAATAAATGGAGTGAATTGATTCAGTTTGAAAATGATTCAGATAAACTATTAGAGGCAACGCTTGATAAAGATGAAGATACAGTTGCAGAGTATATTGAAAAAATTCATATGGAATATACATCAGCGATTCAGTACAATGACGAAAACTCACTTAGTAGTGTTTTATCAATAGCTTATTTGAGCGCTATGAAATATTATTTTAAGCCAATACGCGAACTGCCAACAGGAAGAGGCTTTGCAGATTTTGTATTTATCCCAAAAACTATGTATGCTAATGATTATCCTGTTCTTGTTGTGGAATTAAAATGGAATAAGAATGTAAAAGCAGCTATCCAGCAGATAAAGGATAAACAGTATCCTGAGTCTCTTAGACAGTATTCAGGTGAGATTATTATGGTTGGAATTAATTATGATAAGAAAAGCAAAAAGCATGAGTGCATAATAGAAGATTGTACAAGATTATAAAATATTGAAATATGAGAATAATATAGATTATGTATATCAGTTATGCTATTATATAGTGCGATGTCAAAATGATTGAAAAAATATATAAAAGCTTTTTTATTAAAGCAGATAATAAAAAATATGTGCAGAAGTGAGGTTATTATGTCAGATATTAAAGGTAGAATTCATTCAGTAGAAAGTTTTGGTTCAGTTGACGGACCAGGTGTAAGATATATAGTTTTCCTTCAGGGATGTCATATGAGATGCAAGTACTGCCATAACCCTGAGACATGGAAGGAAGAAGGAGGCGAGCTTCAGACACCACAGGAAGTGTTTGATAAGGCATATCGCTATCATAATTACTGGAAGGATAAAGGTGGTATAACTGTAAGTGGTGGCGAAGCCATGCTTCAGATGGAGTTTGTTACTGAGCTTTTTAAGATAGCAAAGCAGCACAATGTTCATACAACACTGGATACATCGGGCAATCCATTCACTATGGATGAGCCATTTTTAAGTAAGTTTAATGAACTTATGGCTGTAACAGATCTTTTTATGCTTGATATCAAGCATATAGATGATGAAAAGCATAAGAAGCTTACAGGCTGGACTAACAAAAACATTCTTCAGCTTGCGCAGTATTTATCAGATAACGGAAAGGATATG
>JBNMGS010000027.1:0-10621 GCA_050872365.1 Lachnospira sp. | reverse complement strand
CCATTTGGAGTTTATTTAAGATATTATTTTAAAAGACCATGGTGGCAGGTACTTATATTTTCCTTCCTTTACAGTCTGTTCTTTGAGCTTACACAGTTATCGGGCCTATATGGAATATACAAATATCCGTATAGATTTTTTGATGTAGACGATCTTATATGCAATACATCAGGAGGAGTTCTTGGATATATTATAACGCCATTGTTTGTGTTTATGCTGCCAGACAGGGATAAGCTGGATGAGATAGCTTATAAGAAAGGCCGTGTTGTATCCGAATTCAGACGGGGAATAGCATGGTGTATAGATATGGTTATAATTATGATACCGGCTATTGTGTATATTCTGCTCAATAACAGGAAAATATCTGTATTTGTATATGATATCAGATATACGGCAGCATTAAGTGCTTATATAGCATTTATATTTATATTAGTGACTGCTGTAAGTAATGGGCGTACACTTGGTAAAGCACTTGTTAATATCCAGATTGTAAGTTTAGTGAATTCAGAGAATAAAGGAAAAGCAGGTATACCCAGGCTGGCGGCCAGATATGTAATGCTGTATGTGGTGGGTATGCCTTCAATAGCATATGCATATTATATATATCGTTATATACAGGATGCTGGCTTACAAAAAGGAGAATGGAAATATTATGTCTTTATAGTATGTATGGCAATATGTGTGATAATAGCAGTTTATATGGCATTTGATCTTTTGTTGTGTCTTCTTAGTGCTACAAGAAATATGTTGTATGACAGAATAACTAAACTGACACATATAAGTCTGTCGGGACGTAATCATATAGCTGGTGTTGGTTCTCCGGATGCTGATATAGTAGATAAAAATGCAGCTATAAGAAGTAAAAATACAGATGATAAAATAGACTATAGCGTATCTGATAGAGCAGATGATAATAATATTGATAACAATATGGATAAAAAAAAGAATAACAACGATGCAAAAAAACAAAATAATAAGAGCTATAGTAATGAATTATATAATTCATTTGGAAATAAAAATGACAATAATATAAATACAAAAACAGCAGAAATATATCAGAACAGTGGATATCCTGATGATACTGATGAATATAAGATCGATCCTGATAATATTGAATTGGACAACATCGATACAGATTATGTTGATGTTGACAAGGTCAATGAGCTGCTGGCGGAACAATCAGATAAGTGATTGTTATAAAAAAATAAACAAAAAATTATATGTAAAATGTCAATAAATGTGTAATTATTGATATTTATTATCATTAAGTTATATGTTAACATATGTATTAAAAGAGAAACATAATGATGAAAAGTCATCATATGCAGGATGTGAGTAAATATAGCAATAAAAACGACATAAGAAAGCATTCGTACCGAATACGGAGGTTATACATATGACTATTAAGGATATGAAAACAGGTCAGACCGCTACAATTCTTAAAGTGGGTGGTGAGGCTGCATTAAGACAACATTTTCTTGATATGGGACTTATACAGGGTGCAGAAGTAACTGTTATAAAGTATGCCCCTATGGGAGACCCTGTTGAGTTAAGAATTCATGGATATGAATTAACAATAAGACTTGCAGATGCAGCACAGATAGAAGTAAGCACCATACATAGTGATGATTCTTCAGTTGGTAGTAATGATACGATAAATACTGCATTACAAACAGACAACAGACCTATAAAAACTGAGCACCCTGGTTTAGGTGAGGGAGGAAGATTTCATGATAAGGAAAATGAGAATCCACTTCCTGACGATGTGACACTTACATTTGCACTTGTAGGAAACCAGAATTGCGGTAAAACAACTCTTTTCAATGTGTTGACAGGTTCTAACCAGCATATTGGTAATTTCCCTGGTGTAACAGTTGACAGGAAGGATGGTGTGATAAAGGGTCATCCTAATACACTTATAACTGATCTTCCAGGTATCTATTCAATGTCGCCATATAGCAGTGAAGAGATTGTAACAATACGATTTCTTCTTGATGATAAGCCTAAGGGAATAATCAATATACTTGATGCAACTAATATAGAGCGTAATCTTTATCTTACTATGCAGCTTATGGAACTTAATATTCCTATGGTTGTGGCACTTAATATGATGGATGAGATAAGGGTAAATGGTGGTTCAATAAGAATCAATGAGCTTGAACGTCAGTTAGGTGTTCCGGTTATACCTATATCGGCAGCAAAGGGAGAGGGTATAGGTGAACTTGTAGAGCATGCGATTCATGTGGCAAAATATCAGGAAAAGCCGGAAATAATGGATTTCTGCCCGGATGACAGTGCTATACACAGATGTATACATGGAATTATGGCGCTTATAAGTGATCATGCTGAAAAGGCAGGATATCCAGAACGTTTTGCAGCTTCTAAGGTGGTTGAGGGAGATGCCATAGTATTTAAGAATCTGGAACTTGAACAGAATGAAAAAGAAATGATAGAACATATCATACTTCAGATGGAAGAAGAGTGTGGTATGGACCGTTCATCTGCCATAGCTGATATGAGATTTGGCTATATAGAAAAAGTATGTAAGGATACAGTAGTTAAGCCAAGAGAAAGCAAGGAGAGGATAAGAAGCCGTAGAATAGATAAGGTATTAACAGGCAAATATACGGGTATTCCTGCATTTGTAGCTATTATGGCTCTTGTGTTTTATCTTACATTTAATGTTATAGGTTCGTGGTTATCGGATATACTTGATATAGGAATAAACGCGCTGACAGGTGTAGTAGATAATGCACTTACAGCCATGAATGTCAATTCAGTGTTACATGCACTCATTATTGATGGAATATTTAACGGTGTGGGAAGTGTACTTAGTTTCCTTCCTGTAATTGTTACACTGTTTTTCTTTTTATCAATACTTGAAGACAGTGGTTATATGGCAAGAGTAGCATTTATTATGGATAAGCTGTTGCGTAAGCTTGGATTATCTGGAAGAAGTATAGTACCTATGCTTATAGGATTCGGATGTAGTGTTCCGGGTGTTATGGCAAGCCGTACACTTTCATCAGACAGAGACAGAAAAATGACAATTCTGCTTACACCTTTTATGAGCTGTTCAGCCAAGGTGCCTATATATGCATTTTTCTCAGCTGCATTTTTCCCAAAGCATGCGGCACTGGTTATGATAGGATTGTATTTTACAGGTATTGTTATAGGTATTATTATGGCGCTTATATTTAAGAAGACACTGTTTAAGGGGGAGCCGGTGCCTTTTGTTATGGATCTTCCTAACTACAGAATGCCAGGTGCCAAGAATGTTATGCAGTTACTCTGGGAGAAGGCAAAAGACTTTTTGCAGAAGGCATTTTCTATTATATTTATTGCAACAATTCTTATATGGTTCTTACAGAACTTCGATATAAGACTCAACGTTGTTACTGATTCAAAGGATAGTATCCTTGCTGCAATAGCAAGCTGGATATCACCAATATTCAGACGTCTTGGATTCGGTGACTGGAGAATAGCGACAGCTGTTTTAACAGGTGTTATGGCTAAGGAAAGCGTTGTATCAACAATATCAATACTTTTTGGAAGTACAGCAGAAATACTGGCAGCAGTAACACCAGCAGGCGTTATGGCATTCCTTGTATTCTGTCTGTTGTATACACCATGTATTGCAGCCATTGCATCTATTAAAAGAGAACTTGGCGGTAAATATGCAGTATGGGTTGTAGTTATGCAGTGTTGCATAGCATGGATAGCAGCATTCATTACTCATATAATATTTATGATGGTGTTATAAATGTTTATAAATAAAAACATTGTCAGTAAACGCTATTGATGATATTATATCAACAACGCATAAAACATAAAATCCCCTGAGGGAGTAGTCGGCATACAAGAATATGCAGTTATATCGACGTAATGGTTAGTGTATGATTGATCAGATCAGTTAACATTAACCCGGTATTACTTTAAATGATGAGACTCAAGGACAGTAAGAGAGCAATCCCTAATGTCCTTGATTTTTTTTACGCGAGTAACGATGAGAATAAAAAAACATATGAACAATTATCCTGCTTGCAGGAATAATTGAGAATATGATTTTTAATTCGAGGAGCACCGCGATAGCAACTTATCGTTACGAGCGAAGAGTAACGATGAGAATAAGAAAACATATGAACAATTATCCTGCTTGCAGGAATAATTGAGAATATGATTTTTAATTCGAGGAGCACCGCGATAGCAACTTATCATTACGAGCGAAGAGTAACGATGAAACAGGGGAATTACAGGAAGAGGAGCACTTTTATGAGTATTTTTGAATTATTTATCTTAGCCATCGGACTTTCGATGGATGCCTTTGCAGTTTCAATATGTAAAGGTTTATCACTGGGGAAGATTAAAGTGAAGCATATGTGTATAGCGGGACTGTGGTTTGGTGGATTTCAGGCGCTTATGCCACTTATAGGTTATTATCTTGGCAGTTTTTTTGCCGATATGATAACTAAGTATTCTCATTGGATTGCATTTATTCTGCTATTATTCATTGGTGGTAATATGGTTAAGGAGTCTTTTGGTGAAGAAGAGAATGTTAATGCAGATATGGGAGTGAAGAGCATGTTTTTACTTGCCATAGCAACAAGCATTGATGCACTTGCAGTTGGTGTTTCATTGGCATTTCTTAAGGTTAACATAGTTCCAGCTGTATTATTTATTGGATGTATAACTTTCGTCTGTTCAGCAGTTGGTGTTAAGATAGGAAGTATGTTTGGTGACAAATATCAGTCGAAAGCTGAATTATGTGGTGGTATAATACTTGTATTGATAGGAGCTAAGATTCTTCTTGATGGTCTTGGAGTACTATAAGAGATTTATTGCAAAGAATGCAGTAGTCGTGTATACTCACACTTGACACAAACTCAATATGCGGAAAACGTGCGTGGAAATAATTATAATTGTGCATTAGGCATGGAAAGAGGTTTTGATGAAAGAAATATTAATTGCTTTATTGTTACTTGTTATTGGTTTTATACTTCTTATAAAAGGTGCAGACTTTTTTGTTGATGGAAGTTCATCAGTTGCAAAGCGGTTAAGAGTACCATCTATGATTATAGGACTTACAATTGTGGCGATGGGTACAAGTCTTCCAGAATGTGCAGTTAGTGTTACAGCTTCACTTAGTAATAACAATGCACTTGCTGTAAGTAATGTTGTTGGTTCAAATATATTTAATCTTATGGTAGTATGTGGCGTATGTACATTGTTTGTGCCACTTGCAGTATCAGTTGACACATTAAAGAAAGAATTCCCATTTTCAATAATATGTGCGATTCTTCTTGTTATAATGGGAAAGATAGGAATGCTTCTTGGCAGAGTGGATGGAATAATATTTCTTGTGTTGTTTGCAGCATATCTTGGCTGGATGATTAAGTCAGCACTCAGTGCAAGAAACTCAGCGCTTAATAAGGAATTGGAAGATGAAGTGGATGAGGAGATAAAGGTGTTACCGGTATGGCAGTGTATAATCTATATAATAGGTGGTGCAGTTGCTATAAAGTTCGGTGGCGATTTTGTTGTGGATGGTGCTTCAACTATAGCTTCAAGCATGGGACTTAGCCAGAATCTTATAGGACTTACAATAGTTGCGCTTGGTACAAGTCTTCCCGAACTTGTAACATCTATAGTTGCAGCTAAGAAAAACGAAGTAGATATGGCACTTGGAAATGTAATCGGTTCTAATATATTTAACATTCTTCTGGTACTTGGTGTAGCAGGAGCTATAAGTCCGGTTATATTTATAACAGAAAATATTATGGATATAATTATACTTATAGTTATGAGTGTTGTTGTATGGGCATTTGCATGGTCAAAGAAAAAACTTGTAAGGTGGCATGGAGTAGTTATGCTGTTTTCTTATGCCGCATACCTTGTGTATATATGCATAAGATGATATAAGAATTGATTTATTACTTTTCTGCTTATTTACATTGTATAGCTTTAAATGACTGTAAAAAGAGAAAAAAATTATAAAAATATTGCATAACTATAGATTTACGGCATGTATTGCATAATATATAATTAGTATTGGTAATCCTGCTTTCGTATAAAGAATACGAGGAGATAAAAGCACTTATGCGAGAATGTAAACTACTTATTAAGGGAAACGAAGAAATTCTTATATGTGGTAACAGTACAAAAGTAGTAAGAATAAGAGTCAGGGATATTAATTATATTAGTTGCGATAACAGGATTATAACAATTCATACCGATAGTTTTCAGGATAGTTTTTATGGGAAAATGGGAGAAGTATATAATGTATTGAAAGAATGCGGTTTTGAGTATGTTAATGAGTCAGAGATAGTTAATATAATAAAAATAAGAAAAATGCATACTAATTATATAGTGTTGCATGAGGAAACTGAACTTATATGCAGTAAGAATCATAAGCATAGATTAAGAGAACTTATATGGAATTAAGCTTATAGTTTTTATATACATTACAATAAAATCAGTGCTGGTATTGCTCTGTCATATGTTAGTAACATATGGCAGGGCTTTCTCCTTATTTTAGAAAAATTTATGAAAATATTATAAAATAGACAGAAAATACAGCAGGTATTTTTTGACAGTGCAGCAAAGAAAATGTTAGAATATTTCTATGTGAAATGAGAGATAAATAATAAAGAAGTATCTTTAATAGTAATCCATATTAAACGTTCCAGTCAGATTATTTGCGCTGATATTCTGGAAGTATTAATACTGGCTATGTGCATATAAAATATAACACATAGAATATATGTATAAATATACTATAAGCTATTATGATACTTGGAAAGAAGAGGAATAGAATGCAGGCATATACTGTATCACAGTGGTTTTTATTCTTTTTATATATTGTTTTATAGGCTGGGTCTGGGAGAGCTGTTATGTATCAGCCAAGTCAGGCAAGTGGGTTAACAGAGGTTTTCTACATGGACCTGCACTTCCTATATATGGTTCAGGAGCTGTTGTAATACTTGTAAGTACAATAGGTGTCAGGAATTCAATACCTCTTATATTCTTGTTTGGTATGATCTCTTCAACAATTCTTGAATTCGTTACAGGATATTGTATGGAGCGTATGTTTGGTGTAAGATACTGGGATTATAGTAATAAACCATTTAATCTTATGGGACATATATGTCTTTTTTCTTCAATAGGATGGGGTGTATTTTCAGTACTGCTTGTAAGAATAGTCCACAGACCTATAGAGAGTGTAGTGTGTATGCTTCCTGTGACAATATCAGATATTATTGCATTTGGTGTGGCTATTGTTATGACAGTGGATTTCACCCAGTCATTCAATGAAGCTATGGATCTTAAAGCAACCATTGAAAGAATTGCAAACAGCAATCAGCAGATTAAAACAATTGCGAAAAGAATTGAGGTTGCATCTGCATTTGCAGAAGATGATTATAATAAGATGAAAGAAAAACTTGCAGAAGGTAAGGCAACAGTTATGAATAATGTAAGTAAGGCAAAGGGCAGACTTACATTTGAGAAGAATATGGACGAAAGAAAAGGTGTTAAACTTGCCACTTTGCAGAAAATGAGTGAGGCAATAGTTGAAAGCCTTAAGAATAAGCTTATGGATGAAAAGGCTGCCAATCAGTTATTAGAAACACTTGAAAACGAAAAGGTTAATCTTAAGTCAGATAATAAAAAGAGCTATAAGAGTGTATTCAGAATGGTTAAGCGTAATCCGGGAGCTGTATCAAGAAAGCATACAGCTGAATTAGATGAGATTAAGAATTTAATAAAGTAATAAATATGCACTATATTCTGAAATAGTCTGTAAAGCCATATATATGCAGATTAGTTGAATGAAATAAGAATTGAGGATTATTATGGAAAAAATTGTAATATACAATGTAGAGCATGCAGATAATATTATCAAATGTGCATCTAACATGCGGATTAAAAGTATAATTCTTAGTGATGATATGTTGTCAGATACTTTAAAAGATATACTTGATAGTGCTAAGGATTACAAAATAGGAGATGTACTTTATGGTAAATCTTTAAATAAACCTGGTATTGTTATATTCTGTGATGTTACGGATAAACATATGGATAAGCTTTTGTTTGAAATGAGGAATGGTAGCAGTAAGGTTGACTATAAGGCAGTTCAGACTAAGACAAACAGTCAGTGGACGATAACAAGAATACTTGCACAGATGGAAAGAGAAAGTATACAATATAAAAAAGCATAAAAGCATAAAAGCATAAAAGCATAAAAGCATAAAAGCATAAAAGCATAAAACAATAAAAATATAAAAGTGGTATAGTGTGAAAATGTGTGAAAAAGTGTTTTTTGCACGCGGGATGTGTGTCTGAGCGTACGTGACACAGGCTCGATATGCATTAAAAAGTACGCAGAAATGAGGATTATTATGAGTAGTATTGTACATGTAACAGCAGACAGTTTTGAGCAGGAAGTTCTTAAGTCAGATAAGCCAGTGCTTGTTGACTTCTGGGCAACATGGTGTGGACCATGCCAGATGTTAGGTCCAGTGCTTGAAGAGGTGGCAGCAGAACAGAATGATGTAAAGATATGTAAGATTGATACAGATAAGGAGATGAGTCTTGCATTGAAGTATAATGTTGCTTCAATACCTACACTTCTGTTGTTTAAGAATGGCGAAGTTAAAGCTACCAGCATTGGATTTATAGGTAAAGAACAGGTTAAACAATTCATATCTCAGTAAAATCAGGTGAATCATATGTTGATTTTATGTGTTAAATTATAAACTTTAGAATGCTTTGATTACGAGTTGAATAATAATAAATATATACTATTAATATCCATGCTGTTATTGCAGTATACACTTGTAGAATGTAGTATATATACTTTAAATATTGTGAGTAGTTATGTGAGTAGTTAAAAGAAGCGCATCATCAGAATGTCTGTTGATGCGCTTCTTTTATGGAAGTTTGAGGTGTTAGAGGATTGCGTAAACTGTAAAGCAATGGAGCAATCATAATATGTAATTAATCAGTTAACACGGTTACCATCAGTACCAATAGTAACAACTCTTAAAGGTATGTTCTTTCCACTAGCCTCAATAGCTTTCTCAACAGCATACTGCAGACCACCACAACAAGGAACAGTCATTCTTGTAACAGTTATGCTTTTTATACTATTGTTCTTGAAAATATCTGTAAGTTTTTCAGAATAATCAATCATATCGAGTTTAGGACATCCTATAAGTGTTACATGATTTCTCATAAAATCATGATGGAATGTGCTGTATGCATATGCTGTACAGTCGGCAGCTATAAGAAGGTCACATCCGTTAAAATAAGGAGCATATGGAGCTGTAAGCTTAATCTGTACAGGCCAGTTGTTAATCTGACTTCCACTTGCAGCCTTGTTTGCAAGAACTTCAGCTTCGTTATATTCAGGAGCTTCCCTTTCTATGAATCTGATTGCATTCGCAGGACAGGCTGGAAGACAGTCACCGAATCCGTCACAGTAATCATCTCTTAAAAGCTTTGCTTTTCCGTCAACAATTCCAATTGCACCTTCATGGCAGGCATGAGCGCATAATCCGCATCCATTACATAATTCTTCGTTAATCTCTATTATTTTTCTGACCATAGTGTTTAAAACTCCTTCTACAATGTTTTAATATATTTTGATTAAATATTTGCTGTTATCAGATTTATATAAAATGCATTAAATCTTTTGTCTTTTGTATAAAAGGATTATATTATGTGATAATATAAATGTATGTTGTAAATACAACGAAATGTAAAAATAAATAATCATAATACTGAACATAAAAAGCAATAGTGATGTTAAAAAGATGGCATACGTATCAGAAATATATAGAAATGAGGATTAGTCAATATGACAGGTACAACACAGCTAACGCATACAATGGATAAAGCAAAGTATAAATCGGATAAGGACAAATGGATAGACATAATGAATTCAAGCAGCCTGTTTAAAGGTGTAAGCAACGAGGAAACAGCAGCTATGGTTAAATGTCTTGATGTAAGGTTTGAAAGGATAGATAAAGGTCAGTATATACTTCATGATGGAGACATTGTAGAAAGAATAGGAATGGTTATAGAAGGGGAAGTCAGTATAGAACAGGAGGATTACTGGGGAAACAGACATATTATGGCTCAGGCGGCAGCCGGCGATATGTTTGGTGAAGCGTATGCATGCAGTAATGATAAAGTATGTAATGTAAATGTAGTGGTAGTAAAGTCAGGAATAGTAGCTTATTTAGATACATACAGAGTGATAACCGTATGTAGTGAATCATGTCAGTTCCATAATAAGCTTATAAGAAATCTCATGTATATGCTTGCAAACAGATGCATAATGATGAATGAAAAAATTACACATATGTCAAAGAGAACAACGAGAGATAAACTTTTATCATATCTGTCATCACAAGCAAACAGAAGTGGCAGTAATGAGTTTGAAATAACATTTAACAGACAGCAGTTAGCAGATTATTTGTCTGTTGACAGAAGTGCAATGTCAACAGAACTTGGAAAAATGAAAGAGGAAGGGATTATTGAATATAAAAAGAATTATTTTAAGTTATTATGATAAAAGGGTCAAAAGGTATCATTGATGCATGCTTGCATGCAATTCGAT
>JBNMGS010000026.1:0-10631 GCA_050872365.1 Lachnospira sp. | reverse complement strand
GCTGCAACTACAAGAATAGCAATATCTGTAGCCTGTGCACCACGCATACGCATAGCTGTAAATGCTTCATGTCCAGGTGTATCAAGGAATGTAATCTTCTGTCCATTAACATCTACCATATAAGCACCAATCTTCTGTGTGATGCCACCAGATTCCTTATCTGTAACGTGTGTTTCCCTGATTGCATCAAGAAGTGAAGTCTTACCATGGTCAACGTGTCCCATAACACATACAACTGGTGGTCTTGGAACCATCTTTGACTCATCTTCTTCATCTTCTTTAAGAAGTTCAGCTATAACATCCACCTTTACTTCATGGTCACATATACAGTTGAATTCAAGTGCTATTTCCTCTGCTGTATCATAATCAACCTCCTGGTTAATTGTAACAACCTTACCCTGAAGAAATAACTTCTTAACGATAGCTGATGGCTGTACCTTCATCTTATCAGCAAGCTCTTTTATAGTAAGACTGTCTGGTAAAACAAGCTGCTTGATTGTCTCTTCTTCTTTCTTTTCCTGCTTTGGAGCTGGCTTCTTCTCATGCTTGCTGTTAGCAAACTTAAGATTTTCTTTTGCCTCATTATCTTTCTTTCTATCGTTCTTTCTTGAATCGTTCTTTCTTGAATCTGGTCTTCTTGAATCTGGTTTTGTCTCAAAGATGAAATCATCCTTTGAAGCCGAAGAAGCTCTGTCACTTCTTCTTGCACCTGAGAATCCCTGTCCATCCCTTCCAGAACGGCCATTATTGTTTCCATTGCGGTCATTATTTCTATAACCGCCGTTGTTTCCGTCTCTGTTATCTCTGTTTCCATAGCCGCCACGGTCATTGTTTCTATAGCCGCCATTGTTTCCGTCTCTGTTATCTCTGTTTCCGTAGCCGCCACGGTCGTTGTTTCTATAACCGCCGTTGTTTCCGTCTCTATTGTCTCTGTTTGTGTAGCCATTGCGGTCATTGTTTCTATAGCCACCATTGTTTCCGTCTCTATTGTCTCTGTTTGTGTAGCCACCACGATCGTTGTTTCTATAGCCGCCGTTGTTTCCGTCTCTGTTGCGATCATTATTTCTATTATTACCATCTCGGTTATCTCTGTTTCCATAGCCGCCACGGTCATTATTTCTATAATTGCCGTTATTATCTTTTCGGTTATTGTTATTGTTTCTATCTCTGTTATCTGACCTCTGGCTGTTCTGTGGGAAATATACCTGTGATATATGCTTCTTATCACCTTCCTGTGATGTACTCTTCTTATCTGCAGATGTCTTTACATCTTCCTGCTTAATCTGTTCTTTTTTATCTGTATTTGTTTTCTTTTCTTCAGTCTTCACGTTTCTTTCTTCTGCCTTTTTAGGTTCTTGTTTTACTGTGTTATTATTGTTTCCTGCTGATTTTGCCTTAAACTTATTCTTGACACTATTTATTTCACTTTCTCCAAGTCCACTCATTGCTGTGTACTTCTTTTCATTGCTGCTCAGCATATCAGTTATATCTTTTGAAGAAATATTTAATTCCTTTGCCAGTTCATGAACTCTCATATTTGCCATTTGACCTCTTTTCCAATATACATGTATTAATATTACATATTATACCTGCATATTAATCTTCATTTCTACACATGTTTTGCGCATATCAGTTTTATGTCAGGTGCACGCAGACACATACTCTGCATGTGAAAAATCTTATTTCACACTATATACACCGGATGTTACTTAAACTACATTAAATGCTTCTCAATACTTTTCTTAAATCCTTCATCAAGGATTGCGAGTGATGCTCTGAATTCCTTACCTATTGCATGCCCTAATTCTTCTTTGCTGCTAAAGAAATAAACCGGAACTTTATAGAATTCACACATATTTTTAAAATTCTTCTTCGTATTGTCAGATGAATCATCTGCCACTATTACCATATAAGCCTTGTGCTCTTTCACAGCCTTTTCTGTTGAAAACTCTCCGCTTGCAACCTTTCCTGCTTTCATAGCCAGACCAATCATTGATAACGTTCTGCTATTGTTCAAGACCTGTCATCTCCTTTTCAAGTTCATCATAAACAGATGAATCTATATTCATCTTAAAAGCCCTTTCAAGTCCTTTAGACTTTCTTGCCTTTTTAAGACATTCTGCATCAGGACATATATATGCACCTCTGCCGTTCTTCTTTCCAGTTGTATCTATCATAATTTCATCGTCCTGTGTTTTCAGGATACGAATAAGATCTTTCTTATTCTTCATCTGATTACAACCAATACATTGTCTTTGTGGAATCTTCTTAACCGCTGCCAAACTATCACTCCCAAAAAATATTATTCTTCTACAGCATCTGTGTCAGAGGCTGTATTTTCTTCTGCACCATCCATGTCTGATACTTCATCGACATTAACATCCGCATCTGTCATATTTGCTTCTTCATATACAACATCTGTATCATTCTGTTCAGCTTCATCTTCGAATTCTTCTGCATCAGCTTCACTCTTTATATCTATTCCATAGCCTGTAAGCTTTGCTGCAAGTCTTACATTCTGTCCTGACTTACCAATAGCAAGTGATAACTGCTGTTCTGATACTATTATTCTAGCTTTCTTTTCTTCTTCATCTGCAACAGCTGATACAACCTTAGCAGGACTAAGTGCATTAACTATAAGCTGTGCCGGATTAGCATCCCATTCAACAATATCTATCTGTTCATTGCCAAGTTCGTTAACAATATTCTTAACTCTGGCACCATTGATACCTACGCATGCACCAACCGGATCTACATGAGGAACATTAGCTCTTACCGCCATCTTAGTTCTTGAGCCTGCTTCTCTTGCGATTGCCATGATTTCAACTGTTCCATCCTTAATCTCTGTTACCTCTTCTTCGAATAACTTCTTAACGAATTCAGGTGACTTTCTGGATATCTTGATACTAAGTCCATTTCTTTCTCTGTTGCTTACACTTACAACATACACCTTTATTCTGTCGCCAGGTCTGAATTCTTTATCCTTGAATCTGCTTCCTTCTCCATTTCTTGACTTATCATCAGCTTTTAAAACTGCCTGTGTTCTTCCGATATCAATTGTCATATCACCATTATCATTGATTCTTTGTACAACACCTGTGATGATTTCTTTTTCTTTATCATGAAGTTCATTGTAAAGAGCATTCTTTTCCTGTTCTCTTATTGTCTGAACTATTGTATTCTTTGCATTCTTGGCAGCTTTTCTTGAGAATTCTTCAGATTTAACTTCTATTGTAATAACATCGCCTATCTGACATCCAGGTTTTATTTTTCTTGCATCCTCTAAAGCGATTTCTGTACCGGATACATATTTTTCTTTCTTATTCTCCCTGAATTCAGGAACTTCTACTTTTTCTACAACTGTTCTGTCTGAGTATATATGGAAGTCTCCTGTTATTCTGTCAAGTGAAACCCTTCCATTATCTGCTTTATCAAACTCCGCCTTATACTCATCCATTAAAGACTTTTCTATAGCATCAAACATAACCTCTTTGCTGATACCATTTTCTTTTTCCAAAGCCTCAATCGCAAGTATTAAATCCTTATTCATCTTTATCATCCTCCATTATATAATATCTTTTAACCTTCGGCATCCAACTGCATATTATTACTCTACATATGCCCATCTTATCATTGCAAGATTGTTTCTCTCAATAGTTATATCCAAACCATTATCTTCTATAATAATAATATCTTTATTATATTCCTTAAGAATACCTGTATATTCCTTCTTACCCTCAACAGGCTTATATAACCTTACATCTATCAGACGCCCTATACTCTTCTCATAATCTTTTTCTTTCTTCAAAGGTCTTGTTAGTCCTGGTGAGCTCACTTCGAAAATATACTGGTCAGCTATATAATTCTCCGTATCCAGTATTTCGTTAAAAGCTCTGCTTACTGCCTGACAGTCAGCTATAGTGACTCCGCCTTCCTTATCAATATAGACTCTCAAATACCAGTCCTGGCCCTCTTTAACGTAATCAACATCAAAAAGTTCCACATGATTAGCAGCGATAATAGGTGCTATAAGCTGTTCTGTCTTAGCTTCGTAATCTTCTCTCTTACCCATGTCTACCTCTTTTCCGGATTATTCAATTGGATACTGAATCATATTTTCCAACCTTATCATTCCCACTTCATAAGTTATCTGTTTCAGGATAAAAATGAAAGAGTGGACATTAATGCCCACTCTTGTCAGTCGAATATAACTCAGAATAGCTTATAGGGGAGTCGAACCCCTGTCTTCGCCGTGAGAGGGCGACGTCTTAACCACTTGACCAATAAGCCATATCTTTATTGCTTTGTGTTAGTTGCTATCGCAAAGCACTTCATTATAATACACGTTAATCAATATTTCGTCAAGCACTTTTTTAAACTTTTTTCAATTTTTTTCAAAGTACCTTTGAATTACTTTAAACACATACCTTTTTATGTTGTATTTAAGCTGCTATATCAACATTAAAATCAATAAAGCCGGCATATGTAACACAGCATATACCAGCTAATCGCAATCTTATTATTCATTTTCATACACTATTGCCACGTACAAACATACAGCACATATGCATTATGCAAAACTGAATATTGCTGAAAACAATCCAGCAGAAGCAACTCCCATTATTATACCTGCAAGTAATACACCTGCAAGCACTGCTATTACGCTCTTCTTGAATCCCATATCAAGAAAGCTTGCAGCAAGAGTTCCTGTCCACGCACCTGTACCCGGAAGTGGTATACCAACAAACAGCAGAAGTGCTATAAACAGTCCGTTACCGGCCTTGGCTTTAAGCTTTTCTCCGCCCTTATGTCCTTTTTCTATACAGAATGTAAAGAACTTGCCTATATACTTTTTATCAGCACCCCATTCTAACACTCTTCTTGCAAAAAGATATATAACAGGAACAGGCAGCATATTACCTATTACACATATTATATAAGACTGCAATAATGGCAGCTGGAACCCCTGCGATATAGGAATAGCCCCTCTTAGCTCAACAATTGGTACCATTGATACCAGAAAACATATAAGATATTTTTTTAACATTTCTCACCTCATGATATTACTCATAATAACATTAATTTTTAATAACAACTAAACAAATATAACATATATATATGCTGACTGACAAGATATTATATCATAATACATCAAACAGTGACAGCTGGTTGCTTTCTGCCATGCCTTCAAGAAGCTTTAACTCACTCAGCTTATCAATTACTGTCTGACCTATTTTAGCACGTTGCCTTAAGTCATCCTTTGATAAGAACTTTCCACCTCTTGCTGCTATTTCTATAGATTCTCCGGCAGATTCACCTATTTTGGATACAACCTTAAACGATGGCATGATTTTTCCATCTATTATCTGGAAGCTTCTTGCCTTTGCTTTGTATATATCTATTGGTATGAATTCGTATCCACGTGCATACATTTCCTGGACTATCCTCATATCCTTATACTCATCAAGTTCGGTTTTTTCTATAGTACCATCAGCTTTCTTAGCTTTATATATATTAAGGTAATATTCTAGACGTTCCCGTCCCATAGCCATTTTTTCATAGTCAAAAGCATCTGCTCTTATACTAAAGTACGCACAATAATAAGCAAGTGGATAAAACACCTTACAATAAGCAACACGCCAAGCCATCATAACATATGCTGCAGCATGTGCCTTAGGAAACATATACTGAATTTTATTACATGACCATATATACCAGTCAGGAACACCATGCTCCCTCATAATCTGTTCCCATTCAGGCGTAAGTCCTTTTCCTTTTCTTACCTTTTCCATAATAGTAAATGCAAGTTCACTTTCAAGTCCTTTCTGAATAAGGTATATCATAATATCATCTCTTGTACATATAGCAGTAGATATAGTAGCCTTTCCTTCCTTAAGAAGTGTCTGTGCATTACCAAGCCATACATCTGTACCATGTGAAAGTCCGGCTATTCTGACAAGATCTGAAAAATACTGTGGCTTTGTATCTATAAGCATCTGCATGGCAAAGTCTGTACCAAACTCCGGTATTCCAAGTGCTCCAAGCTTACAGCCACCTATATCCTCCGGCTTTATTCCAAGTGCTGATGTATCCTTAAAAAGCGACATAACTTCTTTGGAATCAAGCGGAATCTCAAGAGGGTCAATACCCGTAAGGTCCTGAAGCATACGTATCATCGTCGGATCAAGATGCCCAAGTATATCGAGTTTTAACAGATTGTGGTCAATACTATGGTAATCAAAATGTGTTGTTACTATACCACTCTTAACATCATTAGCCGGATGCTGTACCGGAGTAAATGAATGTATCTCATCTCCGATAGGAAGTACAACTATTCCTCCTGGATGCTGTCCTGTTGTTCTTCGTATATCTATACATCCTTTGGCGATTCTTTCTATCTCACAACGTCTTTTAACTTTTCCACGTTCCTCAAGATACTTTAACACATATCCATATGCCGTTTTTTCTGCCACTGTACCGATAGTTCCAGCCTTAAATGTCTGTCCTTTTCCAAATATAACCTCTGTATAGGCATGTGCTTTACTCTGGTATTCATTAGAAAAATTAAGGTCAATATCAGGTTCCTTATTACCTTTAAATCCAAGGAATGTTTCAAATGGTATATCAAATCCCAGCTTATTTAACTTATGTCCACACTTAGGACACATTTTGTCCGGCATATCACAACCCGCGCCACCAGCGAATTTCTTTACATCTTCAGAGTAAAAATCAACATAGTAGCACTTAGGACACAGGTAATGTGGACTAAGCGGATTAACCTCCGTAATACCTGCCATAGTTGCCGCAAATGAAGAACCAACAGAACCTCTTGAACCTACCAGATATCCATCATCGTTTGATTTCCATACAAGCTTCTGTGCAATAATATACATAACGGAATATCCGTTTGATATAATAGAATTAAGTTCTCTTTCAAGTCTTTCAGTAACTATCTCCGGCAAATCCGGACCATATATCTCATGAGCTCTGTTATGACATATAGTTCGTAACATCTGATCCGAATTCTCAATTACAGGAGGTCTTTTATCTGGTCTTACTGGTATTATTTCTTCACACATATTCATAATCTTGTTTGTGTTAGTTACAACTATCTCATATGCCTTATCACTGCCAAGATAATCAAATTCCTGAAGCATCTCATCTGTGGTATGAAGATAAAGCGGTGGCTGGTTGTCAGCATCATCAAAGCCTTTTCCTGCCATGATAATTCTTCTATATATCTCATCCTCTGGATTAAGAAAATGAACATCGCACGTCGCAACTACCGGTTTATCAAACTTTTCTCCAAGCGATATCACTCTTCTGTTAAGATCTCTTAAATCCTCTTCATCTTTTACATAATAATCTTCCTTCTCTATCATGAACCTGTTATTACCTATCGGCTGTACTTCCAGATAATCATAGAAGTTAACTATTCTTGCAATCTCTGCATCTGAACGTCCGTTAACCATTGCACGGAACAGTTCACCTGCTTCACAGGCACTTCCTATTATAAGTCCTTCGCGATACTTGTTTACAAGACTCTTAGGTATCTTTGGAAATCTGTTAAAATACTGCATATGTGATGCAGACACAAGCCTGTACAGGTTAATTCTTCCCATCTCGTTAGCTGCCAGTATTATACAATGATATTGATGAAGCTTCTTTATAGATTCTTCATCAAGCGTTCCTTCTTCATTCAGCTTATCAAGTGTATATATATCCCTGTCAGCAAGCATTTTAATAAGCTTTAAGAATATATGAGCTGTTGCCTCGGCATCATCTACAGCCCTGTGATGATTATCAAGAACAACATTCAAATGCTTTGTAAGCGTATCAAGCTTATAGTTATGGAGCGCCGGAATGAGAAACTGTGATAACAGCACCGTATCTATATAAGTAGGTGAGAACTCCAGTCCCAGGCGTTCTGCATTGTTAATGATAAAACTCATATCAAACTCTGCATTATGTGCAACCATAACACAACCCTCACAGAACTTAAGGAAATCTGGAAGTATCTGTTCTATTGTTCCAGACGACATAACCATCTGGTCGCTTATTCCTGTAAGATTCTCAATTCTAAAGGATATAGGAACTTTAGGATTAACAAATGTAGAGAATCTGTCTACTATCTCGCCATCCCTTATCTTTACAGCACCGATTTCTATAACCTTATCAACCAATGCTGAAAAACCTGTTGTTTCAAGGTCAAACACAACGAATTCCCCTGAGAAATCCTGTCCTTTGGGATTGGTTACTATACTTTTTGTATCATCCACCAGATACGCCTCAACTCCGTATATAACTTTAAAATCAAGTTTTTCTCCCTTGGCTTCATATTTTCCCCACAACTTCTGCATGGTATGATATGCTTCTGTAAATGCCTGTACAACACCATGGTCAGTTATGGCAATTGCCTTATGCCCCCACTTTATAGCCTGGTTAATGATATCACTTGCCCTTGACACACCATCCATATCACTCATCTTTGTATGACAATGAAGTTCAACCCTTTTATTAAGTGCAAGATCATTTCTTACACTTCTATTATCCGTTCCTTTACGTATACCGGAAACATTAGATATTGTTATTTCCTGGTCATACTTATCCATGGCGGCTATTCCTTTTATCTTAAGGAAATTACCTTCTTTAATAAAACCATATATATCGTCAAGCTGTTCATTCTTAACAAACATTTTAACTATAATACTGTCTGTAAAATCTGTGACTGCTATGGAAAGAATTGTTCTCTCATCTCTTATAGGTCTTGGCTCAACACTCATAACCATTCCATTAATAGCAACTTCACCTACTGGTGTTTCAAGCTGTTCAATAGCAGTTATATCATCATTGAAATCTCTTCCATATAACACATCCTGATTAGCCGGCTTTCTGTATCTTGTAAGGTCTTTACCTGTTGCTCCTCTTTCGTTAAAAAATGCTGCTGCCTTAGCCTTCTGTTCTGCTCTTTTCCTATTTTTATCAGTTTCACTTAATGTTTTGTTTTCGCCATCACCATTCTGTGTAGCAGCCTGAAGCTGTTCTTCTATCTGTTTAACACGCAGATTCAGTTTATGCGCATTTTCCTTTTTATAATGACTTTCTGTCTTGCTTGCGTATTTATATTCTACATCTATCTCAAAACCAAACCTGTTAAGGTATATCTTTTTAAAATAATCCGCAAGGTTATCTGCGTATGTCCTTGCCAGAAAACCATCCTCAAGAGTAAGCACCAAAAGGTCACTTTTCTCAAACTCCCACGTTGAATTCTTTAAAAGATTATATTCTAGTGTCCAATATTTCTCCAGTTCAAACAATATACTGTCATAATATACATCCATAATCGTCTGTGGTGTATACTGTTCTGACAATCTGTAACGGTCAATAATCCTCACATCCATATTCTGTATACGGAATATCTGCTTTTTAAGTGCATCCTCTACTTTATATATAATCTTCTTGCTTATAACCTTATCGTTTTTTATGTATACACGCGCAAGAGAATTAGTGGAGGTCTTCGAAACCTTCGTGACCTCCACATTTTCCATATATACCTTTATATCATCTGGCAGCTTAAGTGTTTTAAATACTTCTAGAAACTTATACATTATATCTCCATTCCACAGACTCATGGTGCCCCAAAAATCTCAATCCAAATATCTGATTTATCTCTGCGATTAATGTTATTCACGACACCTACGGCACAAAGAACCGTATTATGCCTGCCAGTTATCAAGTTCATCCTTTAATACTGATAACAATTTATCCTCATCAAACTTTTTAACAATCTCACCGTGTTTTATAAGTACTCCGCAACCATCGCCGCCGGCTATTCCAAGGTCAGCTTCTCTCGCCTCTCCCGGTCCGTTAACAACACAACCCATAACAGCAATCTTTATGTCAAGATCGTAGTTCTTAACCAGCTCTTCTACCTTTGATGCCAAACCTATAAGATCTATCTTAGTCCTTCCACAAGTTGGGCATGATACAACTTCTATGCCACCTTTTCTAAGTCCAAGTGTCCTTAATATAAGCTTTGCTGCTTCAACCTCTCTGACAGGATCATCTGTTAAGGATACTCTGATAGTATCTCCTATGCCCTGGTTAAGTATAAGACCTAATCCTATTGATGACTTAATGCTTCCTGAGAATATTGTACCCGATTCTGTTATTCCGACATGTAAAGGATATCTGGTCTGCTTAGCTATAAGCTCATGTGCCTTTACACACATTAAAACATCTGACGACTTGATGCTTATAACAAGATTATCATATCCAAGATCTTCTATTATCTTAACTTTATCAAGTGCACTCTCAACAAGCCCCTCTGCCGTAACACCATTGTATTTTTCAACAAGATCCTTTTCAAGCGAGCCACTGTTAACACCAACTCTTATAGGTATATTTCTTGACCTGGCAACATCCACTACTGCTTTTATTTTATCTGTGGAACCTATATTCCCTGGATTGATTCGTATCTTGTCAGCTCCATTCTCCATAGCAGCTATAGCCATCTTATAATCAAAATGTATATCAGCCACGAGCGGTATATGAATCTGTTTTTTTATCTCGCTCACTGCACGTGCCGCTTCTATTGTTGGAACTGTACATCTTATGATATCACATCCTGC
>JBNMGS010000025.1:0-10771 GCA_050872365.1 Lachnospira sp. | reverse complement strand
TATTTTATATTTCGTTGCCGTAACAACAAAAGATATATTATATCCTTTTCATCAAAAAATCAAGTACTTTTTTGTATTTATTTAAGAACAATTCATTTTTTTATATTTATCAGCATTATTTTAGGCTTTTTTTACGAAAAAAGGGTTTTTTTACTTATGAACATAGAGTATCATTATATAATATACAGGGTAAACGGTCAAAATTGTCTGTTCTTAAGCAATAAGAATCAGGCACATGTGACCCGCCTGACACATATTAATTTGATTTGCAGGGAGTTTATATATGTCTTTGGACAATAATAACAGTAATATTGACACTAATGATACCAATAATATTAACAACAACAACAACAATTATATCAATAATAACACCAGCACTAGCAGCAATAGTCATGCTGATTATAAGAATTATAACAATAATACCACCACGCATGAACCTAATACTGATAACACCACTCCTGATCCGGTTATAAATCGTAACCGTTTCCAGCCAAACAGCCGTTACTTTACCATTATGGTATATGGTCTGTTTTTTGTTCTTGGAACGATTCTTCTTGTCAGAATCGTTGGCAGCTTCAACAATACTGTCAAACTATTAGGACAGGCATTACAAGTTTTATCACCTTTCCTTGTTGGTGCGTTTATAGCATTTATACTATATCCTCTTGTCAGGTTTTTCTACAGACAGATATTTAAAGATAAATGTCATATGAAATCCGACAAGCTGGCAAAGTGGCTGTCAATTCTTATTTCATACATTATTGCTATAGGTATTATTGCAATACTTATGGTGTTTATACTTCCGCAGCTTTACACAAGTATTACCGATATAGTTGATAAGCTGCCTGTATGGTACAACAACGTTACTACATTTATAGAGAGCTTTGAAAACAATCATGCTGACCTTGGTTTCATAGATTATAATGTTATTAATGAGCATCTTACCTCATTGTATCCTAAGATATTATCTTATCTTACAGATACGCTGACTAATCTTCTTCCATATGTTGTAAATACATCTATGGCGATTGTCAAAGGCTTTATTAACCTTATTATATCAATTATGGTATCTGTATATATGATATCTGACCATAAAAATATATTTTACCAGTTTAAAAGACTTTTGTATGCAATATTTCCTAAGCAGGGGGCTGATACAGCACGTACCATATGCCGTGAAAGCACTAATATTTTTCTTAAGTTTATGTATGGAAAAGCAATTGATTCATTAATCATTGGTATTATATGCTTTATATGCATGACTATTTTTAAGTTTCCTTACACGGTTCTTATAAGTGTCATAGTTGGGATAACCAATATGATTCCATACTTTGGACCTTATATTGGCGGGGTACTTGGCGGAATTATTATTGTAATTGTCAATCCTCTTCAGGTTATATTCTTTGCCATACTCATTCTTATTATACAACAGTTTGATGGCTTGTTCCTTGGACCTAAGATTCTTGGCAACAGTACCGGACTTAAGCCTCTGTGGGTTATATTTGCAATAGTCGTTGGCGGTGCCATGTTCGGGGTACTTGGCATGTTCCTTGGAGTGCCTACTATGGCAGTTATATGCTATATACTTAATATTGTCGTAGAACATTTTCTTAAAAAACGTAATATTACAGTGCAGCCGTATGATTCACCTGATAAAATGTAGCAGACATTTATTTGCAGTTAATTATCCTGTAGATTTCATCCCACGAATGTTTAAACCTTACTATTCTTTTATTCCAGCTACTGTGATAATATAAGAATTCATTAAAACGGCTTATAGGACGGCATCTGTTACAACGCATACAAAAAACACCCCTTTAATATATAATGATTAGAATTCAGTTGATTATTCTGTATTCTAATCATTATTATATTAATGCGGTGCTTATCTGTTACTACTTTATATTAATGATATGAGAGTTAAAATCCAAAGCCAAATCAAAAAGTCTTATCATTATTGCACGATAAGACTACTAAACATGTGATTCACATCATTTTCTGTCTGCTATAAGTTTACATATTGGATTCCCCATTTCTGAGAACTTCTTTTCATATTCTGTCATAATATTTCCAGCATTAAGTCTTTCATCATTATGAAGGTCATATGTGCATTCCTCAAGTATCCATCCTGCTTCCTTAACCTCTTCTACAGAAAAATCAAACAAAGCTTTATTATCTGTCTTAAACTCAACTCTTCCATCTTTTTTTAGCATCTGGTCATATCTTGCGAAAAATTGTCTTGATGTCAGTCTTCTTTTGGCATGTCTGTCCTTTGGCCATGGGTCTGAAAAGTTGAGATATATTCTGTCCACTTCATCCTTTCCAAACACTTCATTGATATTTTCTGCATCCATACGTATAAATCTTAAATTCGCAAGTTCAAGTTCATCCTGCTTTTCAACTGCTCTTAATAACACACTTGAATATTTCTCTATTCCTACATAATTAATATCCGGATTAGCAGCGGCAAGTGTTGTTATAAACACTCCCTTTCCCATACCTATTTCTATATGAATCGGATTCTCATTTCCAAATACATCTTTCCATGTTCCTTTCATTCCTTCCGGTTCTGTAAATACATATTTATTTTCAATCATCACTTCTCTTGCACCTGGTACATTTCTTAAACGCATATTTCCTCCATTTTATCTGCTTTAATACATTAATTTGCTTTTTATTGTAAACTCCATGCAGCACAATCTACGCAATAGAAAACGGTTTTGACACGATATTATATTTTTATTTGTTTTCTGCGTATAACTGTCTTTTACATTGTATACGATAATACTATAAAAAGTCAAAATTGAAAATTGCAAAAACCCAGTACCAAAAGTTATTTAACTTAAAAAAAATATGTGTTATATTAAATCATAAGTGTTAAAATGTATTCTATTATTTTAACAATAATTAATGCAACATTATTATGCAGCGTAAACAAGTCTTTAGCATTTAGCGGATAATAACATACAATATCTGCCTTGCATGATTTATATTTCACGCTGTTTCACATACATATCATACAGAAATGAGGATTTAACCATGTTTAATTCATTAAAAAAATATATAAAAAAAACATTCAGCGCAATAGCTGCTACATCTGTTATTGCTGTAACTGTTTTCTCTGTTACACTCCCTGTATCAGCTGCCCAGGGAAGCGGAAACGGTGAAACTCCATCTGCTGCCTGGCCTGATGCACCATCAATAACATGTGAAAGCGCAATACTTGTAGATGCTGATACTGGTTCAATACTATATGAAAAAGATTCTCACCGTAAAGCCTATCCTGCATCTACCACTAAAATCCTTACAGGACTACTTACAATAGAAAACTGCAACCTTAACGATACAATGACATTTTCAGCCAAAGCCGCTAACTCTGTCAATCCTTATGAGGATGCCAACTTAAGTATGAAGGCTGGTGAACAGATTACAGTTGAACAGGCCTTATATGGACTTCTTTTATATTCTGCTAATGAAATAGCATACGGACTTGCTGAACAGGTTGCAGGCTCTGCAGATGCCTTTGTAGATATGATGAATAAAAAAGCCAAAGAATTAGGTGCCATAAACACACATTTTGCCAACCCAAGCGGATTATACGATCCCAACCACTATACAACTGCTTATGATATGGCCATGATTGCAAGAGGCTGCTATAACAACGCATCATTTGTTAATATAGACTCAACATCTTCTTCATATACAATTCCTGCCACCAATATGTCAGCACAACGTACTATACAGCACAGACATAAAATGCTTAAAGGACGTGAATTTTACTATGAATATTGCAAAGGTGGAAAAACTGGATTTACAGACGAATCGTTGATGACACTTGTTACATTTGCAGAAAAAGACGGTATGCGCCTTATATGTGTAGTTTTCAGATCTCCCGATGATTCAACCCGCTATGTTGATACAAGAGCACTTTTTGACTGGGGATTCAACAACTTTAAGAAATCGACAACATCTGATTCCCAGATAAGTTCGTTATTCTCAACAGATAACTACTACTCATCAGATGTTTTTGAAAAGTCAAAGCTTGGTTTTAACCTTAACGCATCTTTTATAACTATTCCTGTAAAAGGTTCAACATCTGATGTTACTATGGATGTAAATACTGATTACGATATAACTAATAGCGATGATAAACTCACTGCCAGACTTAATTATAAATATGGTGACAACATTGTTGGTACAACTACTCTTACCATATCATCAGGCAATGCAGTAAAAGACAGTCAGCTTCCATATCTTGGCAATGAAGCTAAAGACACTTCCCTTACTCCTAAAAAATGTCTTAAAGTAAATATATGGTTAATCATTGGAGCTGTTGCTGCTATACTTATAGTTATCACAATCGTTAATAACCGGACTCTTTCTAACAACAGAAATCGTCATTACTCAAGAAGAAAACTTAGATTCTAGAATTATCATGTATTATGTTTTTATGTAATATAACCAAGCAAGCCATGTCTTAATTGGCTGATAATATCAAACCGAAAGAATAAAAAATTGGCGGAAATATATGCTTTACATATATTTCCGCCAATTACTCTATACATAACTGATTTAATGATTGTTCATGTCTACGCACACCTGACACAAACTCGTTATGCGCAAAACGTACGCAGAAGATATATTATCACACCTTATACCCTCTGTTACCAAGTGTATCCTGTGCTGTTTCATTAGCACCAAATCTTGAATATGTCAGTCCGGAATATATCTTCTGTGTATTTTTCATAACAGGTTCAGATGTATCCTGTCTGCTTACTTCAAAAAATGCTGCTCTTAATCTCTGCAACATTGATATAACTTCATTTATCCTGTCACCATCCATCGAAACCTGTGCACTTATAAGTGATCTCTTCATATAATTATATAACTGATACAGCTGTACTGAAACTTCATAATCCATATCAAGTCCTATAATAAGCTGATCTATACCTCTCATAGCCATATGAAGACTTTCCTTATATTCACTATTATCTTTTTTATTAATTGCATCGTTAAGATAATCTATAATTATATCATATGTTATAACGACAAGCTGTGATCTGGTAGCCTGCGATATTCTGTATGAATAGGTCTTTATTGCATCGTTATCCATAACAATCTCCTCTATCCACTGTTATTTCTGAAGAAGCTGTAACACCTCTGATGGTCTTTGATTAGCCTGCGAAAGAATAGATGTTGCTGCCTGGGTAAGTACTGTCTGTGATGTATATTCTGTCATCTCTTCTGCCATGTCTGTATCAATCTTTGCCGATAATGCCTTAGTTACATTCTCATTAGATACATCAAGATTGTTGTTTGTATGCTCAAATCTATTCTCATATGCACCTATCTTGGAACGTACTGAATTAACATATGTAATTGCTGAATCTACTGAACTTATTGCAAGCTGTGCTGTATATCCTGTCATAACATTAATGTTGTCTGTGCCTATTGAATATGTTGTTATAGGTGGTATATCCAGAACAATAACCTGATTCTCATTAGCACCTACATGTATGCTCATAGTTCCTACATCAGTAACTTCCTGATTAATATCTGTAGCTGTGCCACCTGATGCCACAGACTTTCCATTCTGTTTTGAACCTACTGTATCATTAAACACTGTTCCCGCTACATTACCCGGAATATCCATAACAAATTCTTTATTATTAACATCCTTAACTGTAATCTTGGTTCCGTTAGTAGATATAACTGCTGAATCTTCAAAACCAGCTCTTTTCCCTGTTGGATTACCCTCATCATCTTTTTCACTTGCGAATTCAGCTACCACATCACTACCTTCTGCATGAATTCCTTCTGATTGGCCACCGTTATCATATGCACCCTGTATACCAAGCAGACCTGCAAGCGCCTGATTATTACATGTAATATCAAGCTTCTGATCCCTTCCATACTGTTCGGTCATGATTACAAGCCTGTTTCCAGTATATGAAGTTACCGTATTATATCCTGCATACTCTGTTCCATTAGTTTTAGTATTATTAGCCGTATCAGCTGTTGCAAATGCTTTGCCACCTGTAAGACCTACACCTGTCACTATTTTATCCATAATAGTGTTCAGTGTATCGCCCTCTGTTATACCTATACTGTATCCGTTAACGGATATTATTCCAGCCTGCTCTTTACTTATTGCAGCTGTCTGTGACATTGTAATCTGTCCACCTGCTACTATGGCCTGTCTTGCATCCTGTGTAACAGTTATTCCATATATGCCTGCTGTGAATCCATCAGATATGGAAAGCTGATTTACACCCTGACAATCTGAATACACTCTTCTTGAAAGATTACCATTAATAAGAGGCTGTGTGTTGAATTCTGTCTGCTCTGATATTCTGTCTATCTCAGCATTAACATTGTCAATCTCCTGCTGTATAGCTGAACGTTCATCATCAGAGTTAACATCGTTAGCTGCCTGAACCGTAAGCTCCTTAAGTCTTGTAAGCATTGACTGTATTTCAACAATAGCACCTTCTGCTGTATTCAGTACAGATATACCATCTGTTGTATTATTCTTAGCCTGTTCAAGACCTCTTATCTGTATTCTCATCTTTTCGGATATGGCACATCCAGCCGGATCATCTGCTGAGCTGTTTATTTTATAACCTGAAGAAAGCTTCTGTATAGAATTAGATAAAGAATTCTGTGCTTTCTGTAATGCATTATTTGATATGATAGCTGATATATTTGTATTAATTCTCATATTAATCTCCATTTCTACGCACGTTTTTTGCGCATATTAAGTTTGTGTCAAGTGTGCGCAGACACAAATCTCGTGTGTGAAAATTCATTTTTCACACTAATCTCCATTTTTGTGTTTCTTTTAGCGCATCTTAAGCTCTATGCTAAGCTGCACATCCTGTATGTAATCAGCTTCCATGCTTCTAAATGTATCCGTCCTCCATGACAGATACCATCATATATATCGGATTTTTTTTATATTACTTTACAACATTGTCAGGACTAAACGGCATTCTGCAGGAATTCTGCAATAATCCATTCTGATTCCTGATTAATATTTCTGTATTACATTAACAACAATAGCCTTATATAAACTGTAATTGTAAATAAAATTTCTGTATTACATTAACATCAGATAATTCACTCAAATCTACAATCCATAACTATAGATTTATTTGCCAAAAAATACTCCTGTAACTGTCTGGGCTATCTTATAAAGTTCATCTGCCGGCACCGATGCTCCAGAGTTTTCATAAGTTACGTAATTAACATCAGGAACCCTTACTGTATTGATTCTTACAGAATTCATTCCATGCTCAGTTCTGAGTGCATTTTCAAGTTCCTGAAAGCTCTTATATATACTTCTGTCATCAGGATGTACTGTATTGGAATTCTGCTTTACATACAGGCTCATATCCTTTCCTGTAACCTTGGCTTCTAACGATAATTCACCATAAGCTTCTGTGTCCATCTTAATAGATATTTTACCCTTGTCATTACTATCCTGTAAAAATGTAAGGTTAATAAGACCTGCTTTTCCATTCTTGACATATGGAATGCGGTAATCATTTTTTCTTGCCAGATTGCTTATATATCTTATCTGCCTGTTACTTATCCTCAACTCTTCAAATGTATCGTAATCAACTGGTACTTCTTCTGTATCAGTAAGTGAACTTTCTATAGCCTCTTCAAGCTCATCTCCTGCTGCTTCTTCCAGATTTGTATATAAAGCTTCAAGTTTTTCCCTTCCTGATAATACATTCTCTAATTTTTCTTTGCTGTCTATAAGTACAGATGTCTCTGCATTATTTCCCGCACCATATCGGTTACCAGCCTTGTTGTCACTTCCTATTCCTTTTCCTTTGAGTGCTCTTGTATATGCCATAAGTTCACCCGTTGAAAGCAATTCATTAACAGCATTAATATTACCTATATTCTCATTGATTCCGGCCCTTCTTAACTCCCTTGTAACCTCTGCATCCGCATCAGCTGCTTTCTTTGTAACATCCTGTATATAACTGCTGTCGAGTTCCTTTTCGAGATTCTCATCATAATTCTCTGCAAGATTTTCTGCAAAATGTTCAACATGCTGATCTTCAATTGGTGTATTTATGTCCGATTCTTTCAATGTATTAGGTGTAATATACTGCTGTGACTTTGCAAACAGAGATTCAAAGTAACTTACCATGTCCTTATCCTTTTCTGTGAAGCCTACAGTATCATCAATAGTGACATCTATTCCTGCATGCTTACGGCTTGTATATGCACTTATAAGATTTCCCATAGTAATCTCTTTACCCTGTTTCATAAGTGCTCCGGCGCATACTCCCGCATCTCTTGTAAATATATTCATCATCTGATATATTCCGATAAACTGTTTTTTCTTTGTCTCGCTTATTCCACTTGTTTTTTCGAGCTTGTAAAGGAATCTTGAATATTTTTCCTCATTATCTTTAGTAGCTCCCTGATTCATTTTACTAAGATAATCATTTACCGTCCATATGTCTGTATCCATAGGATTAATACCTGCATCTATCATCTTAACAACTGTTTCAGGTTTCATATTGTTAACAAGGTTATTAAGTGTTGAATATATCTTTCTTGCCCTTTCCACCGACTCTTTAGTTATATCAATATTATTAGATGCAAGAAGCTTTATAACGTCCCTGTTTTCCTGGGTATTCTCCAGTTCGAACTTATCTATGATTCCCTTTGCACTGTTATTAACTGCTTTTAACATAGAATCATCAAGATCTTCCCTTACCTGTGTTCCTACTGTCTTATATGTACCAATAGCTTTGGCATATCTGCTTCTTAGGCTGCTTGCAACATTAGATACCATGGAAATACTAAGCTTATATGGATCACTGTTCATAAGCTTTTCGTACATCTGTGCAGGCGCTATCTCTATATCATAGAGAGCTTTACGCACATCAAGCACATTGTTATACATCTGCATATTGCCTGCATAAGTTGTACCATTAGCTTCCATAGTCTTTAACTTCTCTGTAATCTCATCAAGTGGTGTATACAACAGTGGTGTGTTATTTCTTTCAAGAATAATACCAGAGCCTGCTGTAAGAAGCATTCTTGCCTCAAGAAGTGTATTATAAGCTTTCTCAGGACTGTACTGATAACCTCCATACATACCATTTAAAGCTGCACCGTTATTAACTGTCGCATATGCACCCTGTCCATACATACCACTCTGTCCTGTATACATCCCCTGCTGGTTCTGGACTGCCATTCCAGCCTGTCCTGCATTCATACCCTGTTGATTCATAACTGCCATTCCCGTCTGACCCGATGTACCCTGCCGGCTCTGCGCGTCATCAAGACTCCAGCCCACCTGCATAACAACCTTAAGACTTGATATCGTAAATGCTTTTCCAGATGATATGACATTAACAATATCATCATAACTTGCATCAGCAAGTGTTACTATAGCTGATTTAACATTCTCCCATATAGATGGATCATTCGTAAGCGGCGTGTCACTTGCGTTTCCGCCTATCGCCATCTGGTCTGCTATCTTATCAAGAACCCTGCTCTGTCCATCGGCACTTCCCAGATCATTTAAGTTAAGCGAATCCAGCATAGCCTTATATTTAAGTGTTTTTTCAGTAACTGGTATATTATTATTAATAAGCTCCTGCGCATTGTTAAGATTCTGAAGATTCACAGCAAGACCTGACTTACCTATAAGCGTTTCTATCTGTGGTCTCATGGCATTGAACTCCTGAAATGATATCTGATATCCCGTCGATTGTGGCAGACCTGCAACAGACATTTCAGCTTTATATATTCCATCTATTGTAGGGGCTATATCATTAGCTATCATATAGTACTTGGCCTTTTCTGAAAGTCCCCCTATACCTGCCGCCTCATCAAGTGCCGCCTGCGCCTGTCTTAATGAATCCTCGTCTATACTCACACCTGCTCCACTGAGTCTTTGTGCTACGTCCGCTGATACTCCTGCACTTCCTGCTATCTTTTCAATAGCACTTTTGCTTACTCCTGTACCATAAGCCACATAATCATCTGAATGCATAGCAAGTTCTACTCTTATTTTATCTATTATTGATACCATCTCATCAGGAGAAGAATCCATTATATTAAAACCATCTCCTGATATATCAACAGCTTCCATTCCTGAAAGCTTCTTTACAAGCGCTTTAAAACTTATCTGTGCTGTCTTGGCAGAATCCATAATCTGCTGTTTTACGTCATCAGCTTCCTTTAAAAGTGATTCATATGTATTATCCTTTAATCTGCTGTTATCCTGTCCATCAGACACAACAACCCCGCCAAATATGCTGCCGGCACCATAAGCTTTTGCTGCATTGGCACTATTTTCCTTATAATTGATTGATGTTCCTGCATTTACGCTATCTTTTACCTTGCCCTTATTAAAATCTCCTGCATATATTGAAACTGACATATAACTGTTATCTAACCTCCACTTTAGCTGTTTAACATGATTGCAAATGCTGCAAAACAATAGTGCAATCTTTCTGTATCGTTATTAAGTATTTTAATATATTTCGGAATAAACTCTGCTAAATATTACATAAAATGCTAAAATTACTGTTTAACGCACATTCTTAACGTACGGACGACATAATATAAGTGAAAATCGGTGTTGCACACACATCATCGATGCCAGAAGTTTCACTTGGATATTTCTAAGACTTTTCATATAGGTAGTGACTACTCCCGCTACCGTTCGATACGGGACATCCGTGTCCCATATCGAACTTCCACAGACATCCGTGTCTGTGGATAGCTGGGT
>JBNMGS010000024.1:0-11068 GCA_050872365.1 Lachnospira sp. | reverse complement strand
TATTATATATAAGCATATATTTATAAAAAAATCTTTTATCAAAATAATGAAAATCCATTAGAAAACACTTGTCTTTTTTATTAAAAAAGTATAAAATTGACTCTAAAGTGGAGCAAAGTGGTAGTGAGTGGAAGAAAGTGGGAGAAAGGAGGAACGATTGCTATGTTTATGGGCGAATATAGTCATACTATAGATGCCAAGGGCAGAATAATCGTTCCAGCAAAGTTCCGCGAGAGTCTTGGTGATAACTTTGTTGTTACTAAAGGACTTGATAACTGCCTTTTTGTATATACGAAAGAAGACTGGCAGAAGTTTGAGGAAAAATTAAGGACACTTCCTCTTACTAACAAAGATGCTAGAAAGTTTACGAGATTTTTCCTTGCAGGAGCAGCGGAGATGGAAGTTGATAAGCAGGGAAGAATACTTATTCCATCTGTTTTACGTGAGTTTGCAGCACTTGAAAAGGATGTTGTATTCGTTGGTGTTGGAAGCCGTATAGAGATATGGAACAAAGCACGATGGGATGAAAGTATAAGTGATTATGATGATGATATGGATGAGGTTGCAGAAAATATGGATAGTCTGGGCTTCACTATATAGAAAATGATTATTAAGCAGGGAGATGAATGACATGGAATTCAAGCATAAGTCGGTATTATTATACGAGACGGTTGATGAACTGAATATCAAGCCTGATGGTATATATGTAGATGGCACGCTTGGAGGTGGAGGCCATTCATATGAAATTGCAAGCAGACTTTCAGATAAGGGAAGACTTATAGGTATAGATCAGGATGAAGATGCAATAAAGGCTGCAAGTGAAAGATTAAAGCCTTTCAAGGACCGGGTAACCATAGTCAGAAATAATTACTGTAATATGGACAAGGTATTAGATGAACTTTCAATAGATAAGGTTGACGGGATAATGCTTGACCTTGGCGTTTCCTCTTATCAGCTTGATACAGCAGAGAGAGGCTTTACATATAATGTGGATGCCAAGCTTGATATGCGTATGGATCAGAGACAGGAAGTAACAGCAAGAGATATAGTAAATGATTACAGTGAATATGATCTTTACAGAATTATAAGAGATTATGGTGAAGACAGATTCGCCAAAAACATTGCCAAGCATATCGTTGCGGCAAGACAGATAAAACCAATAGAAACAACATTTGAGCTCAATGATATCATAAAAGCTTCTATTCCTATGAAAGTAAGAGCAACAGGTGGACATCCATCTAAAAGAACTTATCAGGCTATAAGAATAGAGTTAAACAGAGAACTTGAAGTTTTAGAGGATTCAATAGATATGATGATAGACAGGCTTAATAAAGAGGGACGCCTGTGTATAATAACTTTCCATTCATTAGAGGATAGAATAGTAAAAGTAAGATTTAAGAATAACGAGAATCCGTGCACTTGTCCTCCAGGTTTTCCAACGTGTGTGTGTGGAAAGAAATCAAAGGGAAAAGTTATAACCAGAAAGCCGATTGTTCCTTCAGAAGAAGAATTAGAAGAGAACAGCAGATCAAAAAGCTCTAAATTAAGGGTCTTTGAAAGAGCATAAGGGGAGGTAAAAAAAGTGAAGAAAAGTAACACAAATAATCAGAAAAAAGCCTCAGGTACAATGGCAGGCGGATTATATGAATACGGAAGTGCAGCAAGACAGCTCAATGCTAATGTACAGCCTCTTAGGCATAACGAGGAGCAGGAAGAGTCAAGAGAACAAAGACGTGCAAGACAGAAACAGATAAGACGTAATAATAAGATTAATCTTATGTATACGTTAGTTGTTGCAACAGTTGCATCAGCAGTGTTCTTTATATGCTACCAGTATCTTAACGTCCAGGCAACAGCAAAGGTTAATTCTGATAAAATAATGGAATTAAAAAGTACTTTGAATTCACTTAAAAATGATAATGATGCCCTTGAGGCAGATATCAATGCAAGTATAGATTATGATGCATTATATGATACGGCTGTTAATGATCTTGGAATGGTGTATCCAGGAAAAGGACAGGTTATTACATATGATTCTAAAGAAAGTGAATATGTAAAACAGTATAAAGATGTTCCAGAAGCCAAATAAATCATAATCTATTGGCATCACAAATATTAATAACAAGAGGTACTTATGGTAAACAGTGAACAGTTAAGAAAGAATAAGTACAGAAGAAAAAGAGTAATGTTAAAAAGAGTCCATACCAGGGGCAGAGTAGCGCTTGGTATGGTTATTGTTATATTAGTAGTGCTTGGAGGACAGGTATTCAGAATTAATTATACACATGGAGATGTATATGCGAAGGCAGTATTAGATCATCAGACATATACATCTACAGAATTAGCTTATAAGCGAGGACAGATACTTACAAGTGATGGTACAGTTCTTGCATATAGTGAAAAAGTATACAATCTTATATTGGATGTAAAACAATTATTATCTGACGAAGAATATAAAGAGCCAACACTTAGTGCACTTACAAAGTGTTTTAATCTAAACAGGAATGAACTTGAAAGTATAGTTGCCAACAATCCTACAAGCAGATATCAGAAACTTTTAAAAAGTCTTACCCCTGATGATATAGAAGAATTCCAGAATCTTATGAAAGACAAGAATGAGGGAAAGAATATAAAGGGAGTATGGTTTGAGGATAGTTATTTAAGAAAATACCCATTAGGAACATTTGCATGTGATACGGTTGGCTTTGCCAGTGCTAATAATGGAGGAGAGCTTGGCATAGAAAGCCAGTATGATGAAGAACTTACAGGAACAAACGGAACAACATACAGCTATGTTGATGATGGATTAGAGGTTACAGAGACACAGAAGGCAGCTGTGGATGGCAATAATATAGTTACAACTATAGATTACAATGTTCAGTCGGTTATAGAAAAATGTATTAAGGAATATAATGAGGAAAAACCATCAAAAAATACAGCAGTTGTTGTGGCAGACCCATCCAATGGCGAAATACTTGGTATGGCAAGCTATCCTACGTTTGACCTTAATGATCCAAGAGATTTAAGCGGTGTGTATACACAGGAACAGATTGATAATATGTCTGACGAAGATTATAAAAATGCATTATATTCACTGTGGACGAATTTCTGTGTATCAGAAAGCTATGAGCCAGGTTCAACATTCAAACCGGTTACGGTAGCATCTGCACTCGAGGAAGGTGTTGTCAAGGATGGAGATACATACACCTGTAATGGGTATGAGATGATAGGACCAGATAGACTTAAATGTCATGTGTTTAATTCAGGAGGTCACGGCTCTCTTACAGTTGAACAGGCAGTTATGAATTCATGTAACCCTTATATGATTCATCTTGCACTTGAACTTGGAAATGAGAAATTTGCACAGTATCAGTCGCTTTTTGGATTTGGTAAAACGACGGAAATAGACCTTCCAGGAGAGACAACTGGTATAGTGTATGGTGATAAGATGACAACTATTGATGCAGCATGTAACTCATTCGGACAGACTATTAATGTTAATATGATGCAGATGATGGCTTCATACTGTTCTATTATCAATGGTGGTATGTTGTATCAGCCTCATATTGTTAAAAGAATAGAATCAGCTAATGGTGAGGTTGTAAAAGAAAATAAAGCTACGCTTATAAGGCAGACAGTTACGATGTCAACATCAAAGCTGTTAAGAAGATACCTTAAAAATACAGTTGAATCAGGTACTGCCAAAAAGGTATCAGTTACTGGATATTCAGTAGCAGGAAAAACAGGTACAGCGCAGAAATCGCCAAGAAGCGAAAATAAGTGGCTTATATCATTCATAGGACATGCACCGGCAGATAATCCTAAGTTTGCTATATATGTAATAATAGATGAACCGGACGGAACAAACGGAACATCAGGAAGTTCAGCAGATGTTCTTACTCTTTCACATGATATATTGGAAAAACTTCTTCCTTACATGAGTGTCTATAAGGATTCATTAGAACCAGAGGTGGATACAAGTGATGCAGAAGATGAATATACAGTTGGTGATGTACCAGAAGGTTCTATACAGAATACAACAGAAACCTTACAGAATATGCCATCAGTTAACCAGTAATAATAAGTATAAGAATAACCCTGTATAAACTTACATATGAATAATAAAGTAAGTTTATCCGGGGTTATTTATTATATGAAAGCAAGAATCGAACTTGATGAGGATGAAAGGTATTCGTTGTATGTAAGAACAAGACATAGAAAGAAGCTGCTTACCATAATCGTGAGTCTTGTTGTAATAATGTCGCTTCTTACAGTGCGTATCGGCTGTATTATGACAGTGGAGGCTGGATATTATAGCAGAAAAGCAACAGAGCTACATGAAAGGGAACGTTCCATAAAAGCAATGAGAGGAAGAATTCTTGATACTAATGGAGTTGTTCTTGCAGATAATACAACGGTATGTACGGTATCGGTCATACATAACCAGATAAAAGAACCAGATAAAGTTATAGAGATGTTATGTGAAGAATTATCAGAAAATAAAGAGACTATAACTAAGAAAGTAAATAAAGTATCATCAATAGAGATAATAAAGACAAATGTAGATAAAGAAACTGGTGACAGGATAAGAGAATATGAGTATCAGGGTGTGAAAGTAGATGAGGATTATAAAAGATACTATCCTTATGATACGCTTGCCTCTAAAGTTATAGGGTTTACAGGAAGTGACAATCAGGGAATAGTCGGACTTGAAGCTAAGTATGATACATACCTGGCAGGTGAGGGTGGAAAGATACTGACACTCACAGATGCGTGGGGAAGTGAACTTGCAGGTGAAAGGGAGGGCAGACTTGAACCACAGGCAGGATGCGACCTGTACACAAGCATAGATGTTAATATACAGATGTATGCCAGTCAGCTTGCACAAAAGACACTTGTTAAAAAGGGAGCTAAAAGGGTTTCAATTATAGTCATGAATCCTGATAATGGTGAAATATATGCTATGGTGAATGCTCCGGAGTACAATCTGAATGACCCATATACACTAAATTATGATGACAATAACGAAGATGGAAGTAAAATGGATAAGTTAAACAATATGTGGAGAAATTTCTGCATAAATGATACATATGAACCAGGTTCGGTATTTAAGATGGTTACTGCAACGGCTGCGCTTGAGACGGGTGTTGTAAGCCTTTCAGATTCATATACATGCGGAGGTTCAACGGTTGTGGCAGACAGAAAGATAAGGTGTCATAAGACAAGTGGACATGGAACGCAGAGTTTTACACAGACGGTTATGAATTCCTGTAATCCTGCATTTATAGAATGGGGCAGACGTGTAGGAGTTGATAACTTTTACACATATTTTAACAAACTTGGTTTCACATCTAAAACCGGAATAGACATAGCTGGTGAGGCGGGTTCTATTATACATAAGAAAGAAAATGTAGGAGAGGTTGAGCTTGCAACTATGTCTTTCGGACAGTCATTCCAGATAACACCTATGCAGATGTTACGGGCGGCAGCGGCTATTGTTAATGGAGGTAATCTGGTAACACCGCATTTTGCAGTAAAAACATGCACAGGAGATGGAGTGACATATAGCGAATTCGCATATCAGACTATAAAGGAGGCGATAAAAGAAGATACAAGTAATACGATGAAGGATATATTAAGACAGGTAGTTGAAGAAGGCGGTGGAAAAAATGCATATATAGAGGGATTTTCCATAGGTGGAAAGACTGCTACATCCCAGAAACTTCCAAGAGGCTCTGGAAAATATATAGCATCCTTTATAGGTTTTTCAGATGTAAACAATCCATCAGTTATAGCAATGTGTCTTATTGATGAACCGCAGGGAGTATATTATGGTGGAACAATAGCAGCTCCTGTCATAAGGGAATTGTATGAGAATATACTGCCATATATGCAGAAGTAGATGAGAGACCTGTGGTACATTTATTTAAGAAACAATGCGTTGGTGGTCAAATGTTTACTTTACATATGAGAACGCTTAGAGTAAAATAAAATAAGCTTTTTTTAAATAAATAATTAGCCTGTATTGTATATAGGCGGATAGGAAGAGTGATTATGGATTTAAAAGATAAAAAAGTAATGGTAGTAGGTACTGGTATAAGCGGAATAGGTGCCATAGATCTTCTTAACAAGGTAGGAGCGGACTGCATTATATACGATAGCAATGAGAAGCTCTCAACAGATGATGTTTTAAAAAAACTTGGGAGCAATAAAGCTCAGATTATAATAGGTGAACTTCCAAAGAATATAACAGATGTAGTTGAGCTTCTTGTTATAAGTCCGGGAGTTCCTGTAGACAGCCCACTTGTTAAAATGTTTGAAGAAGCTGGCGTTGCAGTGTGGGGAGAAATAGAGCTGGCATATAATTACGATAAGGGAAGAATTATTGCAATTACTGGAACTAACGGAAAAACAACAACAACAGCGCTTGTTGGACAGATAATAAAAGCATATAATGAACAGACATATGTGGTTGGCAATATAGGCAATTCATACACAGGAGAAGTACTTAATACAAATGAAGATTCATATACAGTTGCAGAGATAAGCAGCTTCCAGTTAGAAACTGTACATGAGTTTCATCCTGTTGTAAGTGCAATACTTAATATAACTCCGGATCATCTTAACAGACATCACACGATGGAATGTTATGCACATACCAAAGAAAGAATCGCTGGTAACCAGAATAAGAATGATGTGTGTGTGCTTAATATGGAGGATGAAGAATTATACAGGTTCGGTAAGGAGTGTAAGGCATCAGTGATATGGTTTTCAAGTAAGAGAAAGCCATATAAAGGTGCTTATCTTGATGGAAATAACATAAGATATACTGACGGAACAACAGATAAGATAATGCTTAATGTACATGATATGAATCTGTTAGGAACACATAACTATGAAAATGTATGTGCAGCAATAGCTATGACTAAAGCTGTTGGTATTCCTGATGATATTATTATTGAACAGGTTAAGTGCTTTAAGGCAGTTGAACACAGAATAGAGTATGTAGCTACTAAAAATGATGTGTGGTATTACAATGATTCTAAGGGAACTAATCCTGAAGCCTCAGTTAAAGCCATAGAGGCTATGGTAAGACCTACAATTCTTATTGGCGGCGGGTATGATAAAGGCTCTGAGTTTGATATGTATGTAAAAGCATTTAAAGATAAAGTCAATATGCTTGTGCTCCTTGGCCAGACTGCAAAGAAAATAGCAGCTACATGTGATAAATATGGATTTAAGAATTACGTTTTTGCTGATACATTAGAAGAGGTTGTATCAATATGTGCAAAGAATGCAAAAAAAGGTGATGCAGTATTATTATCACCTGCATGTGCAAGCTGGGGAATGTTTGATAATTATGAGCAGCGTGGAGATATGTTCAAGGAATATGTTAACAGGCTTGACTGATTATATTGTTTTCGGTGTCAGATGATTACGTGAATTATAAAGCAAAGCAGTAATCTTTAGACACTGGTCAGGGGTAAAACACCTTTTTATCTTTGGCATTATTTACATCATAATATTAAAAGAGGAAAAATATGGCAAGAAAGAAGAAAAAAAGAAAGAATGGATTCTATTTTGATTACAGTCTTTTATTTGTTCTTATATTCATAGTCGGTTTCGGACTTACTATGGTATATAGTACGAGTTCTTATACTGCCCAGATTAATTATGGTGATCCGGAATACTATTTCAAGAAGCAGCTGTTTTTTGATATAGGTGGTTTTATAATTATGTTTGCTATAGCAAGGTTTATGGACTATCATGTGCTTAAGAAGTTGGCTCCTTATGGATTTATACTGGCATTGCTTACAGTTGTTGCGATTATATTTGTCGGAACGGAAAGTCATGGTGCTAAAAGATGGATATATATAGGACCTGTCAGTATACAGCCGGCAGAGATTGTAAAGATAGCTGTAATAGTCATGACTGCAGCAAGAATGTGCGCGGCGGGAACTAAGATTAAGACATTTTCAAAGAATTTAAAGATATTTCTTGGATGTGCACTTTTTCCAGCAGGTATGATTCTTGTTATTACATCTAATCTGAGTAGTGCTATTATCATATGTGGAATAGTGTTTATAATGTCATTTGTTGTATATCCTAACTATAGATTGCATGGGTCATTAGTGGCACTTATAGCTGTTGGATACGTTGGTATACGTGAATGGCTTAAAAAGGCCGTAGCCCAGGGAACACAGATGAGTGGCAGCTTCCGTCTTACAAGATTGTTTGTATGGGTCAATCCGGAAAAATATATCGATGGTAAGGGCTATCAGACAATGCAGGGTTTATATGCAATAGGTTCAGGCGGACTGTTTGGAAAAGGCCTTGGTAAAAGTATGCAGAAGCTTGGATTTATTCCAGAGTCACAGAATGATATGATATTTTCAATAATATGCGAAGAATTAGGACTGTTTGGTGCGATATGTGTAATACTGTTATTTATAATAATGCTGTGGAGAATAATATATATTGCCCAGAATTCGCCAGACCTTTTCGGGTCACTTCTGGCAGTAGGTGTGTTTGCGCATATAGCTATACAGGTCATAATTAATATAGCAGTTGTAACCAATGTATTTCCTAATACAGGTGTTACATTACCATTTATAAGCTATGGTGGTTCAGCAACTATATTGCTGCTGGCGGAGCTTGGAATAGTGTTTAATATAAGTAGTCAGATAAGATTGGAACGATAGAACCGGTAACGGACAGGAACAGGAATAAGTATGGCAAAGGTCAGAAAAAAAAGAAAAGGTCTGCTTATATTTTTTATTGTGATTGTTCTTCTTATGGCGGTGGGAATTGCAGTTTATGTGTGCTTTCAGGCAGAAAGCATAACATATGTCGGCAGTTCCCACTATTCTGATGAAGAAATGACAGAGAAGATATTTGGCAGAGATAAGCCTAATGTACTATTATATAAGCTGTTTGGCAATAAGAAAAAGACAATACCATTCATACAGAAGTATGATGTTGAGATACAATGGCCAAGAAAAATGTATATAACAGTATATGAAAAACCAGTTATTGGTTATATAAGATATATGGGATGCAATATGTATTTTGATAAAGATGGTATAGTTGTAGAGAGTTCGACAGAAAATTATGATAAAGTTCCAGAGATAATTGGACTTAAGTTTAATTCGATTGTGCTTGATTCAAAGCTCGATGTTGGAGATGATGATATATTCAGACAGATACTGGATCTTACACAGAGTTTTGACAAATATAATCTTGGTGTTTCTAAAGTGTATTTTGATTCATCAGATAACGTAATTCTGTATATTGATGATGTAAAGGTATATCTTGGAAAAAGTGATGATTATACTGATAAACTTTTTGAGTTAAAGCAGATGGAATCTAAATTCACAGGCTTAAAAGGAACGCTTTATATGCAGGATTATACTAAAGATAGTAATGCTATAATATTTAAAAAAGATGAGAAGTGATCATAAATATTAAATATTGGGGCGGGTTTTAGGGTTGTTTACCCACCTATGAGCAGGCTCAAGTGGGTTTAGACCTTTTGCCCCAGGTATCTATACATTGGTTGAATAAAAATACAAAAAATCAGTTGATATTTGCTGTGAAAAATTATATCATTATAAATATGTATAAGTATAGAAGGAGGCAATAACCTTGTTAGAAATAATAGAAAACGAATCAAATTTATCAGCGAAAATTATAGTTATCGGTGTCGGCGGTGCTGGTAATAATGCTGTTAATAGAATGATAGATGAGAATATATCCGGGGTTGAATTCATAGGCATAAACACAGATAGCCAGGCTCTTCAGTTATGTAAGGCACCTACAGCTATACAGATAGGTGAAAAGCTGACTAAAGGCTTAGGAGCAGGTGCACAGCCTGAGATAGGTGAGAAAGCAGCAGAAGAGAATGTTGAGGAGCTCACACAGGCTATGAAGGGTGCTGATATGGTATTCGTTACATGTGGTATGGGTGGCGGAACTGGTACAGGAGCAGCACCAGTAGTTGCCAAGATTGCCAAGCAGATGGGTATACTTACGGTAGGTGTTGTTACCAAGCCTTTCAGATTCGAGGCAAGAACACGTATGACCAATGCAGAAGCTGGTATAGAAAAGCTTAAGGAAAGCGTTGATACACTTATTGTTATCCCTAATGACAAGCTTCTTGAGATTGTTGACAGAAGAACAACTATGCCAGAGGCTTTAAAGAAGGCTGATGAAGTGTTACAGCAGGCTGTTCAGGGAATTACAGACCTTATTAACGTTCCTGGACTTATCAATCTTGATTTCGCAGATGTTAAGACTGTTATGGTGGACAAGGGTGTTGCACATATTGGTATCGGTTCAGCAGCAGGTGATGATAAGGCTATTGAAGCTGTTAAACAGGCAGTTGCGAGCCCACTTCTTGAAACAACGATTGAAGGTGCATCACATGTTATTATCAATATATCAGGAGATGTTGGTCTTGTTGAAGCTAATGAAGCAGCAAGCTATATTCAGGAACTTGCAGGTGATAATGCCAATATTATATTCGGTGCTGTTTATGATGAGAATGCAACAGACAGCTGTACAATCACAGTTATTGCTACAGGTATAGAAGGCGTTAATGTTAATAATGCCATGGCTAAGTTCTCACCTAAAGCACAGGCACAGACACAGATTCCAAAGCCAGCTGTTAAACCAGCGTATACATATCAGCAGCCACAGGCAGCCACAGGTATGGGCATGAATAATAATACAGTAGCTGCTACAACACCACTTCCAGGTCTTAAGCAGCCAACACCAGTAACAAGCAATGTTAAATCTAATGGAATCACTATTCCTACATTCTTACAGAAGAATAGAAAATAATTACTGTTTAGTGATGTCAACGTTAGTTGACGAACGGACGATATAAGGCGCTGAAAGGATGGCACCATTAATACTTCGGGCACCAAAAAGCTGGCCCAGCTACTTCTAATACTTTCCATAAAAGTGTTCTCTACGGACGCAATCGCTCATACGAAACATCCGTGTTTCGTTTTCGCTCGATTTGACCTCCATGTCAAATCGTTGCTGTGAACTAAGGGAAAGTATA
>JBNMGS010000023.1:0-11104 GCA_050872365.1 Lachnospira sp. | reverse complement strand
TAAATATAAATCTTAAAATAATCTTTCTGCTTTTATATATATTTACAGATAATCAATATCTGTCCCTGAATATTATGAATCTTCTGTTAAGTGCTCTTAAAGCATTTCTGAAAGCCTTGGCTCTCTTTGGATACTTAAACATAGCACCTATCTTGTTATACAGATAAAACATATATACAAGAACCTTATTAAGTGAACCTATCTTGTCCTTTGTTGTTCTTCCATATCTTGTTCCACCTACTTTAGGATGATTGCCAGATTTATAATACGTAATCAGGTCATCAACTGTATTTATCATATCAGGGAGCAGCGCATATCCCAAACCAACACAGTCACTGCCATGTGCATCACTTCCACCGGTAAGTGCCACCTTACAGTCACTTGCAAATTTTCTGGCATATCTGTTGCTTTTCTTACTTTCACATGCATTATAACCTTCAACAAAATCAAAATGTACCATATGTGCAATCTGCTTTGGCTGATTCCAGTACATAGTAGAAGCAAAACTCATAAAGGGCTCTCCATAAGGATGTGCAGGACCAAGTATTCCGTCACTGCAATGAACTATATAGATAAGCTTATCAAGTGTAAGCCCCTTATATCTTAACAGTTCATATACCTGCTTTGGTGTATCAGATGGAAGTATTACTATAAAATGTCCAAACTCAAGACTGTCATACTCTATACCTCTTAGTACAACAAAATCATCATATTTTTTCCCTGATTTAACATATGCCTCGTAACCACCATATGAATCATGATCGGTTACTAACATTCCACCAAATCCTTTTTTTCTTAATATATCAATATATTCTTCTATACTAACCTTTGCATCCACTGACCCTTCAGCTGTATGGCAGTGCATATCAAACTTTACATATCCCATATATTTAAACCTTTGTCCCTTCTTATCAGTATATCTATATTTATTGTGTAAGTAAGTCATATAACAGGTTATTATCTGTAACTCTTTATCTAATAAATCACTACACAACATGTATACTTATTGCATAACTGGAAGCTTATAAAATACATTTATATGTTTACTATTGTTTCTTTCTAATTCCTGCTTTTAATCTATATTATACGTTTCCAGATTTACGCTCATTATACTTCCATACCATACTAATAACAAGTGACAAAAATATGAAATATATGTGTATAACATATCAACTACTGCATTTACACTACCCTAAATTTAACATGGCAATGTATTGCAGCATATCAACCAAAACGTCCAGTAATGTAATCCTCTGTTTTCTTGTTCTTTGGCATGGAGAATAACTGTTCTGTCTTTCCATACTCTATCATCTCTCCAAGAAGGAAGAATGCTGTATTGTCAGATATTCTTGTTGCCTGCTGCATATTATGTGTAACCATGACGATGGTGTACTGATTCTTAAGTTCTATGGCCAGATCTTCTATTCTTGATGTTGATATAGGATCAAGAGCTGATGTTGGTTCATCCATAAGGATAACCTCTGGTTCTACTGCAAGCGTTCTTGCTATGCATAAACGCTGCTGCTGTCCACCTGATAAACCAAGTGCCGACTTTTTAAGCCTGTCTTTTACTTCATCCCATATAGCTGCCTGCTTTAAAGCTCTCTCTACGATAATATCAAGATCTGCTTTCTTATGCACACCAAAGAGTCTTGGACCATAGGCTATATTATCATACACACTCTTAGGAAATGGATTAGGCTGCTGAAACACCATACCAACTCTGTGCCTTAATGTAATATCATCCATATCTGTAAATATATTTTTACCATCGAGATAAACCTCACCATCTATCTTTACATTCTCAACAAGATCATTCATTCTGTTAAGAGTCTTTAAAAATGTAGATTTACCACATCCTGACGGACCTATGAAAGCTGTAATCTGGTTCTTTTTTATATTCATGTTAATGTTTTTTAGTGCATGGAAATCTCCATAATGAAGATTAAGATTTTTTATCTCAAACTTATTCTCATCTCTGCAAGATACACCTGATGCAGCATTTTCTACCTTGTTAGCTGTATTATCCATATATATTCCTCATTTCTATAGTTAACGTTTCCGTATCTTTTTCATTAATTATTACTCATTAATCCGTTTTATTTTATGGCTTTATCTTAGAATTTTTTCTGAATTTCTCTAGAAGCTTTTCTCAAATAAATACCTTTTAAAAAATCTCTTTTAAAAAATCTCTTTTAAAAAATTCCTTTAAAAAAATTCCTTTTATTATATATCCTGCTTATACTTTCCTGCTTTCTAAGCTTTCTCACCGGCATTCTTCTTATTAATCTTATTACTTAATATATTGGCACCTATACTGAATGCCAGTACAAGTATAAGAAGTACTGCTGATGCAAGATTAGCAAGATCCTGATTCTGTCCATTTACCTGCAGATCCCATATCTGTAAAGATAGTGTTTCTGCAGAACGGAATGGATTAAGAGGACATGTTGAAGATGCAAGATCCCAGTTAGTCCATCTTATATTAGTTCCCGAACCTGTTGTATACAAAAGAACTGCTGCCTCACCAAAACCACGTCCTGCTGCAAGTATGACACCTGTCATGATTCTTGGAAGACACGCGGGCAGCAGCACATGAAATATAGCCTGCCAGCGGGTTGATCCAAGTCCCATACTCGCTTCGAAATATCCCTTGGGAAGACCTTTTATGGCATCCTCCGTGGTAGTTGTTATAAGTGGCAGTGTTATTATTGATACTGAAAGTGCTCCTGCCATAAGACTCTTATCCATTCCCATGATAACAAGAAATATAAGATATCCAAAAAGTCCAACTACTATTGAAGGAAGTGATGAAACTGTTTCTATACATATTCTTATAAACTTTGTGACTGCACCACCCTTAGCATACATAGCAAGGTATATTCCTGCAAATGCACCCATCGGTACTGTTATAAGCAATGATAAAAATACAAGATATATTGTATTAAACAGCTGGTTTCCAATACTTCCCCTTCTTGAAAACTTAAACATGGATATATCTGCACCGATAAATCCTTTTATGATTACATATCCTGCAAATGCAGCTAAAAGCACAAAAAAGAATACTGCTATAGCGTAGAATATGATCGTCATTACTTTATTCTGTGCTTTTGCACGTTTAATTCTGTTCATAATTTCTGCTCCTTTAATTCTGCCTTGCAAATGTTACTGTAGTATCATGTGTATCTGCCTGATGTCTGCTCTCTATAATTACATTTTCCGGTGAACTCTTTAAGTTATTACTGACCATTTTTCTGTCCACACTGCCTGTAGCACTTACTGCACGCTTTCTTGATACTGCCTTACTGCCTTCATCTTCCGGTTTCTTTCTTGAAAGTATATGTATAAGGAATATAAAGAACAATGATATAAGAAACAGAAGCAGTGCAAGTGTCCACAACGCTGTTTTAGTTTCTCCGCCTTCCATTGCATTACCCATCTGGGCTGTTATCTCTGTTGTAAGCGACTTGGTTGTTGAAAATATACTGTCTGGAAGAGCTGTAGTCTGTCCTATAACCATGGCAACAGCAAGTGCCTCGCCAAACGCTCTTGCAAGTCCAAGTATTATTCCTGAAAATATACCTGAAGCTGAGGCTGGCAATACTATCTTGTATATAGTCTGCCAACGGGTTGACCCCATACCATAAGCTCCCATACGATAATCCTTAGGTACTGCTCTTATAGCATCCGCTGATACACTTGTAATAGTAGGAAATATCATTATTGCAAGTACCAGTCCTGCTGCCAGTATTGAATGTCCTACCTGTCTGTGAAATATATCCCTTATGAATGGAACAAGCACTGTAAGGCCCACCCATCCATATACAACAGAAGGTATTCCTGCAAATATCTGTATTACCGGACGATAGAATTTTTCACCAAACTTAGGTGCAATTTCTGTCATAAATATAGCTGAGCCAAGTGCAAAAGGTGTCGCTATAAGAAGTGCCAGTCCACATGTACTAAGCGACCCAACTATGAATATAAGCGTACCTACGCTTCCTCCACCTTCCATATTATCAACTGGTGCCCAGTCTGATGAGAAAAGGAATTCTCCTATGGAATGATGGAATTTTAAAAACGTCCCTGAACCCTTGTATACAAGGAATCCACCTATTCCCAATGTAATAACTATAACGAACAAGCCACAGATTGTAACTATACCACGCCACAGATATTCCCTGGTAAACATACCTCTCTTACTGTTCATACTTTCTCCATTCTAATGTCTTTTCTTCACTGTTTATATGAAGCTTTTTACATTTCGTACAACCAATTTCTTAAATTTAATAATATATAGGCATACATACAAAAATCTTTTTATGCACATCAACACAAATTTCCACTTTTGATATATTTTCACTTATCATATTTATATAAAATTACGATAATAGGCAGGCACATATGGCATATATACCATTTACAGATTCTCATGTAAGAAGTTTTTCATCAGATTCATTTAATCCGATTTATTACATCTCAATCTGTTGACTGGATTTATATTTTTGTGCCCGCCTCTTTTTATAATCTGATTGCCTCAATGTCATTGACTAATTTATGTTTACAAATTATGCAATTTTGTTATGTATTTGTACCATGAGTTTAATATATAGGGATTAAAATATATGTTAATGCATTGTTTATTCTGTTTTTATTTAGATTTATTGCTTTTTATTCTGATTAATTTTTCTGTTATGTTGGTTTATCAATTATGTCTCAATATAATTAATGTTCCTTAACTGTCATCTTAGAAGATACACCATATCCTAAAGATTCCATCTTCTTGCCATATTCGTCTGACATAATGTAATCAAGGAACTTCTGTGATACTTCATCAGCATTACCCTTTGTATACATATGCTCATATGTCCATACTGGATACTTGCCTGAATATGTATTCTCAAGTGTAGGCTCGACACCATCGATAGATACTGTATCAACACCAGGATTGCTTACAAGATAAGATAAAGCTACATATCCGATTGCACCCTTTGTTGTCTTGACATTCTGTAAAAGAACTCCTGAATCATCAGTTTCCATAGACTTGTTAGATGCTTCGCTTGCACCATCAAGTGCATACTTCTTAAATGTTGCTCTTGTACCAGAAGATTCTGGACGTGTTATAAGCACGATTGCCTCATCTGATCCACCAACTTCCTTCCAGTTAGTAATCTTTCCTGTAAAGATATCTGTAAGCTGTGCCTTTGTAAGATTCTTAACTCCACCTGCTGTAACATCCTTGTTCACAATAGGTGCCATAGTTACTACACATACCTTATGATCTACAAGTGCTGAAGCTTTAGTTGCATCAAGTTTTTCAGCTGCTTCTACGTCCGAGTTACCGATGTTAACTGTTCCTTCTGCAACCTGCTTAAGACCTTCACCAGATCCGCCTGCATCGATTGTGATGTTTACATCAGGATATTTTTCATTAAAAAGATCTGCTGCATCATCTACAAGTGGCTTAAGTGCTGAGGAACCAGCTGCTGTTATACTTCCGCTAAGCTTTTCTGCCTTTGCGTTATCATTTCCATTATCTGAAGAAGCACTACTGCTTCCACAACCAACTAACGCTCCCACCATACATACTGTACTAAGTGCAATAGCTACACTCTTTTTCCAATTAAACTTTCTCATAATCTTCCTCATTTCTGCGCACGTTTTCTTGAGCATATCGAGTTTGTATCAAGTGCGCGAATACACAAATCCCGTGTGTGAAAATTCATTTTCACACTAATCATCACTTTTCCTCCTGACTGTTTATGTCTGATTTTTTCAATTATGTTTTATGTCTGGTTTCTTATTTTATCTTAATTTTATCTTCAGACATATAATTGGTTCATCAGCCTTTGCAGTCTGTTCTTCATACTATTGTTTTGTTTTCTTATCAATATGATACATAACTTACAATCCTGACAGATGTTACGTACCATCTGTCATTGACTTTACCTGTACCTCATTGACAGTTAACAGAATAGCAATAGTATGTAAAATGTAATACCGTATGTATGGGAAATCTGTGTAAAGTATTCGTAAATTCGCCGTGCAAGTCTGTGAAAGCTTCGCTTTCTAAGACTGTCGGGCTTCGCCCTATATAACAAAAAGTCCAAAGAAAGAACTCTGTGCGAGCACAGTTCTTTCTTTGGACTTTTTGTTATGCACGGCTCTGCTTTTACATGTTTATATAAACCCCAGGGCCGATTGGAAGGCCTAGAGCATACCAGATAAGTGCAAATATTATCCAGACTACCTGAACAACTAGTATAGTTGGAATGCATGGAGCTATAAAGCTACCGAGCTTCATATTTTTATCGTATTTTTCATTAACTACAGCAAGACACATGAAAAGGTATGGACTTAATGGAGATATTGCATTGGTTGGTGAATCTCCTAATCTGTATAATAACTGTGTCCATGCAGGATGATATCCTAACATCATAAGCATTGGAACAAATACTGGTCCAAATATTGTCCATTTAGCTGATGCTGAACCCATAAACAGATTGACAATACCTACAAGAATAATTATTGCTATGAATAATCCTGAACCTGTAAAGTTAATACTCTTAAGGAAGTCAGCACCTGATATAGCAAGTACTGTTCCTAACTTTGTCCAGTTAAATAAAGCCGTAAACTGACCTGCTGCAAAACAGAATGCTACGAAAGAACCCATAGATGACATAGCCTTTGTTACACACTTTGATACATCCTTTTCACCATGGATAACGCCTACTGTTTTACCATATACGATACCACATATCATAAACATTCCAAGTATTATTGGAATAAGTCCCTTAAGGAATGGGCTGTTTATAATACTTCCCGTCTGAGCGTTACGAAGTGGTCCTGCTACTATACCAGCAACAATTATTGCAATATATATAAGAAGAGCTATTCCTGTATTTCTTAAACCTTTCTTCTGTATATCACTTAAAGGCTCTCTGTAATCCTTAAGTTCACCTTCATATTTACCAACCCTCGGTTCAAGAAGATGATTAGTACACCAGCCTACAAGTATTGTAACAAGAAATGTTGAAGCAAACATAAAGAACCAGTTACATGCACTATCTACCTGAAATGTTGTATCAGAACCAAGTAATACCTGAATTGATGTATTAGTAATACCTGCAAGCATCGAATCAGTTCCAGCTATCATCAGATTAGCTGAGAAACCGCAGTTAGCTGCAAGCCATCCACACATAAGACCTGCTATCGGATTTCTTCCTACCGCTACGAAAGCAATCGCTGCTAAAGGTGGAATAACAACAGTACATGTATCAGATGCAATATTTCCACATGTTCCTATAAATGCTATAACATAAGGAATCATAACAGCTGACACATTACCAACACATTTTTTTAGAACACTGTCCACAAGACCTACCTGTTCACACATGCTTATACCCATAGTCATGCTAAGTACAAGTCCGAGTGAAGCAAAACCACTGAAGTTAGTTGTCATATTGGTAAGAAACCATGTAAGTCCTTTAGTAGAAAACAGATTCTGTACAACTACATCTGAACCATCTGAAGGGTTTGTTATATGTACGCCTAATGCAGAACATACTGCTGAAAGCACACCTATTATCACAAATAATCCTATAAACATTGTAAACGGAGTTGGAAGCTTATTGCATCCGTGTTCAATACCTTTAAGAACTTTATCAAACACAGATGTTTTCTTTTTTACATTTTCATTCATATGTTTATTCCTCTTGTAATAAGTGTATAACAACTATAATAATTTGATGATGTAAGGGGTAAATACTTTTTGCCACCAGCATCATTTAATATAATTACCAAATAAAAACTTAGCCACTCACCGATATATTACAACTACTATACACTTATCCTTTCTATATATTTACTATTATGTTTATTCTAGAAATCTCCCGGCTTTACATTAGCTGGAAGTAATGAACTATATTCTTCTCCAGCCTTTGACTTTTCAAAATCTTCTTTTATCTTCTTCTGTAATTCTGGAGATTCTATTACCTTTAACGCAGCCTGTGAAAGTATACCTGCTGCCCTGTGCATACCCTTATGTGCTATACTGCTCTTTCCCTGTGCAACTACTGACCAGCCATGCATGGTACTATCCTTTGCCATTGTAGTTACTGTTATTGAGCCTGTAGGAGCTATCCAGCTTACATCAGCAACATCTGTGCTTCCTGCCGAAACACTTTTCTTTCCTTTCTCACATGAAGCATCTATATTTCCGCTTAATTCATATTCTTTAGAGTTAAACTGGCTTGCGTATTTATATTCTTCCTCTGTATATTCTATTGGAAGACTATCTATTATACTATTCTCCATTACCTCATCCATCACAGGTACTGAAAGAAAGTCTGCATAGGCACTAACAACTCTTATATCAACCTTTGTTCCTGTCATAAGTGCTGCACCTCTGGCAACATCTGACACTCTTTCTATAAGTTCCTTAACATAAGATGCCTTAGGTGCACGTAATGCATATAAAAGTGTTGCCTTGTGTGGAACTATGTTAGGTGCACTTCCGCCTGCATTAAGATATGCATAATGCATACGGCTGTCAGTTTTAACATGCTCTCTTAAATAATTAACACCCACATTCATAAGTTCACATGCATCAAGTGCACTTCTTCCATCTTCAGGACAAGCTGCCGCATGTGAACTTTTCCCTGTAAAATCAAATATCACTCTTACATTTGCAAGTGTTTTATTCATAATTCCTGTTTCAAACATCGGATGCCATGCATAGGCAAAATCAACATCATCAAAACAGCCTTCCCTTACCATAAATGCCTTGCCAGCACCGCTTTCCTCAGCTGGACAGCCATAGTAACGTATTGTAGCTTTTATATTGTTTTCCTCAACATACTGCTTTAGGGCACTTGCAGCCTCCATAGCTCCTGTACCTAAAAGATTATGTCCACATCCGTGTCCTGGCGCACCTTCTTCTATGGCATTCTCATATGGACAGTCAGCGTACTGACTTAATCCAGGAAGCGCATCGAATTCTCCAAGAAATGCTATAACTGGCTTACCCTCACCTGCTTCTGCAACAAATGCAGTCTGAATCCCAGCAATTCCTTCAGTAACCTTAAAGCCTTTTTCTTTAAGAAATTCAATCTGAATCTTTGATGATTCGAATTCCTGGTATCTCGTCTCTGGATGCTCCCATATTGCATCGCTTACTTCTTCAAACTCTTTACAATGAGTTTGAAGAATTTCATTCAATCTTTCATTCATATTCATTCCTCATTTCTATGCTTTTTCGTAAAGAATATGTTTATTGCTCTAATACATATTCTTAGCGAACATAAAAAAAGCAAAGTACACCTGTACCTGTCTGGTACAAAGCGCCTTTGCTTTGTTGCTGTAAGAATAACAGATTAAATGTTGCTTTACTAATTCATATTTCTTAGTGCGTTATTAAAAAAACGAATAACTGACGTCTAATTATCCGCAAAATATTTATAAATAAACTGTTTTGTCCTATATGATTTATTTAATTAAGCTGTTACTTTATATTATTAGGTTTAAAGTCGATATTTAGTTATTTTTTTATGTGAATATACTTATATATCACATAAAATTTATATCCCAATAAAAATCTGTCTTGAAAATCAACTGATATTATTATAAAAATAAATATGATACAAGTGTCAAAAGTATAAAAAGTCGTTTCTGCCTGCAGAAAAAGACTTTCTACTTGGGACATTTAACAGACTATAATTAATGGAAATCAGCATGCGCAAAAATGCATGCACTAGAGTGAGGATTATTATGAAGATTGAACATCTAAAATACCTTATAACATTAGAACAGACTAATTCTCTTAATAAGGCTGCTGAAAAGTTATTCATCTCACAGCCCAACCTCGGTAATGCCATCAATAGCCTTGAAAATGAACTGGGTTATAAGATTCTTAAACGTTCTAACCGCGGAATAGAATTCACCACTGCAGGCAAAAAGCTGCTCGTATATGCACATAATATTTTATCTGAATACCACAAAATCCTTAATCTTGATAAATTATCCGAAAGCAGGACATTTAAGATTGCTGCAAGTGCATCTCAGTTATTCAATCTTCCATTTTATAATCTTGTCCTTGAATATCAGGATTCACATCAGCTTAATATGTCTCTTCATAACTCTGATCAATGGGATATATTGCGACAGGTATATGATAATGAAGTAAATGCTGGCTTTCTGCTTTCCTCTGTTGAACAGGAAGAAAAAATAAATGCCTATATAAAAGAACATAAGCTGAGCAGAAAAATAATACGTGAAGTAGAATGTAATTATAATCTGCGTTCTGGTCATCCTGCACTTGAAAATGGATTTTCTCCTGAAAAGCTATGGAACTATCCTTTTGTAGAATACTTTAAACGTGAAAAAGAATCATATTCTGGAATAGACATTGACAAAATCGCCAACCCTGCCTTAAAAATTACGGTTTCAGACAGAGAATCACGATGCCGTATAGTATCAATGACCAATGCATTCAGCATTGGCACACCTCTCCCACAGCAAGAGCAGAAGCAGCTTAATCTTGTATGTATACCTATTCCGGAAATGCGTATGAAAATCTCTATGATTACTAGAAAAAACATATCTGATGATAAGTTTATCAGTTCATTACTGCTGAACAGATATCTTGAGCTGCTTAACCAATTCATATAACCGTTGCCTGCTATTTAATTTTTTCAATAATCATAAATGAGGGGGCAAAATCCCCTTCAATGTCATATTCTTATGCCATAATCACTCTTAATTTTACACATTTGCCGGATTCACGTGCACCATAATATGCTTTACCTTAGGAAAGCTTTTCTCTATATCATCATGAACCGATTCTGCTATTGTATGCGCCTTGTTTAGTGTATATGAACCATCTGTTGCTATCTCTAAATCCACATATATTTTATTTCCAAATATACGCGTCTGAAGCATATCTATTCCTAAAACATCTTTATGCTTCATAACACATTCACGTATCTGGCCGACCGTAGCATCATCACATGCGTGATCCACCATCTTATCTATTGCATCCTTAAATATATCGTAAGCCGCCTTTATGATAAATACGAATATAATTAAACTGGCAATTGAATCCATG